>JAGNIJ010000062.1 GCA_018001225.1 Kiritimatiellia bacterium
TTCGTTGGATAGCCCATAGAGAGCTCCTTTCTGTAACCTAGTATATATACTAGGTCCTGAATACCAAGAGAAAAAAGCTCGTTCTCTTCAGGCCATGTCGCGGACTAGTAAAGGGCCAAACACGAGCGGGCGTCGCAAGCGACGCCCCTACAGCCCCTGCCTGGCTGAAGGATTAATCAGCCGGGGCCGACGAGTTCCAGCGGGTTCAGCGTGTCCGGGCTGTGGACGAAGTCCTTCTCGCTCAAGCTCGCCATGCCGGCGGGCATCGGCATGTACTTGCCGGACGCCGTCAACAACTCCTGGCCGTCCTCGCCGCGGACCACGCCCTCCGCCAGGCAAAGCCGTGAACTCGCGCGGGTCACCCAGCCCTCGACCCGCACCTTCTGCCCCACCCCGATGGGCGCCTTCAGGCGGGTGGTCAGCTCCGCGGCCACGCAGACCTTCCGGGTGGCGACGATGGCCGCCCAGGTCATGACCTCGTCGAGAAGCGTGGCGGCGATCCCGCCATGCACGATGTGCCGGTACCCGACGTCCTCCCGGCGCGTCGTGTAGTCGAGGATCACGCGCCCGCGCTCCAGCCGGGAGCGCCGGCGCAGGCCGTGCGGATTCTCCTCGCCGCACACGAAGCAGGACTTGGTCCAGGGCAGCCAGCCGTCTTTCATGCCGTTTCCAATGTTTGGAAAAAACCGTCTGATTTTTTCCAAACATTGGAAAAAACGCGAGAGATTTTTCCAATCATTGGAAAAAACTCGGCGGGATTTTCCAATGATTGGAAAATCCCGCCCGCCCCCCGCGCGGCCCGCCGGGTCAGTACTTCACCGAGCAGCCGTAGGGCGCCGTGACCTTTTTCTCGACCGGCTGCCCGGCGCGCGCGGCGTCCAGCGTGACCTGCACGTAGTTGACCGCGCCCGGGATGTCCGCCGGATCGGTCGAGGGCACGCTGTCGATCGCGCCCTGGTAGATCAGCTTGCCGTCCGGATCAATGATGAAAATATGAGGAGTCGTCTTGGCGCCGTACAGGCGGCCCACCTTGCCGTCTGGATCCAGCAGGACCGCCGTGGCGGCACCCTTCCGCTCCAGCGCCATAGCTGCCATCTGTTCCGCCGCGTAGTGGCCCTGCTTGCCCGGCGCCGAGGAGCAGATCGCGAGCCACGCGACGCCCTCGTCCGTGTACTTCTTCTGCAGCGCCTGCATGTGGCCGCCGCCGTAGTGCTTCTTCACGAACGGGCAATCGTAGTTGAACCATTCCAGCACCACGTATTTCCCGCGGAAGGAGGACAATGCATGGGTCGCGCCGGTTACATCCGCGAGCGAAAAGTCCGGCGCGGACGTGTCCGGACCGATCTCCGCCCAGACAATAAGGGCCAGGCCCACGACCAGGAGAATGACCGCGATCAAGGCATACTGCTTCATGGTACGGCTCCTTCTGTTTGCGTTTCCGTTTCCACGGGAATATCCACAGCAAGGCTCGTGCCACCCGCCGCCAGGATCCCCGTGATCCGTTCCGGGAAGGATTCCGCGAGGGGCGACAGGCCCAGCCGGATTTCCGGCAGGGCCTGCGGCACGGAGGCGGTGGCATAGTCGAACACGTTGGGCAAAGCCGGGAAGAAGGTTCCGCTGGCCCCGGCGGCTAAGCCGGCCGGGGGTTGTGCATGCAGGCTCACTTCCGTGCCCCGGCGAAAGGCCCGCAGGGTCCAGCCCTCGGGCTCCGCGGGCAGGCGCGCCCGCGCCTCGGCCATCACGCGCTCGGCTTCATCGCCGGCTCCGGCGGCGCCGTCCAGCCGCACGAAAAGGCTGGCGGTTTCCGGCAGGCAAAGATCGTTGCACACGAGCCAGGTGATCTTCAAGCCGATGTCCGCCGCGCCGCCGGGCCAGGAGACCGCCGCGGTCATCGGCGCCAGGAACGTCACTTCGTCCTCGAACCCGAAACTGACCAGCCCCTCGGACTCGAATCGCTTCGGGGCGGGCATTCGGAGTTCGCCGGCGGAGAGGCCCTCGGGGAGCGTCCAGGTCAGGCGGGGCTTCATGCCGGTGTCGCCGGGATTCAGCCAGTAGGTGTGCCAGCCCGGATCCAGGCGAATCTTCACCGCCAACCATACCGTCTCGCCGGGCCGGATCGCGGACGGCTCCGCCCACAGTTCCGCTTCGCTGTACCGCGCGCGGACGGGCGCGGCTGCCACCGAACGGATTCCCGCCAGCAGAAGCAACCACGAAACTATTGTCCGCACTCGAGTCATGTCCAAAACAAAACCCACTTTTCCCGAAAGTCAAACGCTCCACCGCTTTTACGAATCTCTTGTTTAACCCGGGCGCGTGTTTCCGTATAGTGGCGCGGGTTTACGGGGATCCGCGCATGGCGAAAAAATCGAGCTGGAAAGAAACGCTGGCGGGGTTGGCCGTCCTCGGGGTGCTGATCGGCATCGGGACGGGAGTCTACCTCGAGCAGTTCCGGTTTCATCCAGCCGTCCAGGCGCAGGCTTATCCCGATTTCCAGCGCCCGTCTGTCCCGCCGCCCCCCCCACCCGCGCCGCCGTCCCGCGTGAATCCGCCGGACGGCCTGGCCGCGCTCGGCCCCCCGGAGTTCTTCGATCCGGACACGCTGTACGAGAAGATCAACGGCCGCGCCGAACTATACCTGCCGGCCGGGTTCCAGTCGCTCGAGTGCCGCCGGATCGGGAAGCCCGACGACCCGGAGGGCGCCCTCGAGGTGTTCCTGTACGACATGGGTTCGCCCCGCGCGGCGTACTCGGTCTTCAGTCTCCAACAGCGGGAGGAGGCCGAGCCGCGCGACTTCACCCGGTTCGCCTACCTGGCCGAGAACGCGCTGTTTTTCTGCCACGGGCGCTACTACGCGGAGATCATCGCGGGATCGGACAGCGAATCCGTCCGCGCCGACCTGCGCGCCGCCGCCGCCCGCCTCGTGGCGGACCTCCCGGCCGAGCCCGCCGACCTGCCGGAACTCGCGCTGCTGCCGGAGGCCCACCGGCTCGCGGGCCATCCGCGGCTGTACCTGGCGGACGGGCTGGGCTTCCCGGGGCTCGATAACCTTTTCGTCGCCGACTACCAGGTCGGAGAGTTCCAGGCGTCGGTGTTCGTCTGCGCCCGCGCAAGTGAGACGGACGCCCGGGAACTGGCGCGGGCCTACGAGAAGGCCGTGCTCGAAGACGGCGCGGTGCCGGAACCCGCGATTCCGGAACTGCCGGAAGCGCGCCTGATCAGCGTGTACGGCACGTGGCAGGTCCTGCTCCCGCGCGGCCGGTATTTCGCGGGCGTGTACCAGGCCGGCGACCGCTTGACCGCGGAGCAACTGGCGCTCCTGCTCGACCGCCAACTGGAGGAGGCCGCGCGATGACGAAGGAGCCCCTCGATCCGCGCCGGCGCGATTTCCTGGCGCGCGGCCTGAAGGCGGCGGCCGCCATCGCCGTCACGGGCGCGGTGGGCCACAGCTTCGGGTGGCGCGCCGGCGGAGGCCGCCGCGAAGACGCCGGCGAGTGGAGCGTGCCGGATTTCTCCAAGCCGGGCCTCGAGCCGCGCCTGGGCATCGTGACCGGCCCGGACCGCGTGAGCAACCTCCGCCGGGCGATGGAAGCCCTGGGCGGCTGGAACTCCTTCGTGGGCCCGGGCGACGCCGTGCTGCTGAAGGTCAACGCCGCGTTCGCCTCGCCGCCGTCGCTCGGGGCCACCACGCATCCCGATCTCGTCGCCGAGGCCGTGGCGCAGTGCCGTCGCGCGGGCGCCGCCCGGGTGGTGGTGACGGACCATCCCATCAACGAGCCCGAATCGTGTTTTGAATGGACCGGCATCGGCGCGGCGGCCCGCGCGGCCGGGGCGGAGGTCTGGATCCCGCGCGAACGGGACTTCGCGCCGGTGACGCTCCGGGGAGGACGCCTGATCCGGCGCTGGCCGTTCCTCCGGGCGCCTTTCGAGGGCATCCACCGCCTGATCGGGCTGGCCCCGGTAAAGGACCACTTCCGGAGCGGCGCGAGCATGACGCTGAAGAACTGGTACGGCCTGCTGGGCGGCAAGCGCAGCGTGTTTCACCAGGACATCCACGCGCTCATCGCCGAACTCGCGCAACTGGTCCGCCCCACGCTGGTCATCCTCGACGGCGCCACGACCATGGTCCGCAACGGCCCGACCGGCGGGTCGCTCTCGGACCTGAAGCCCACGCAGACGATGATCGCCGGCACGGACCCGGTGGCCGCGGATGCCTTCGGCGCCACGCTGCTGGGGCGGCAGGCCGCGGACCTTCCCCATCTCGTGCGCGCGGCGGCGGCGGGGGCGGGAACCGCCAGCTACGAGTTGCTCAATCCCATTCGAATCCAGGCGGGACCTTCATGAAGATCACGTGGGTGCGGCGAATCAGCCAGGCGTTTTTCCTCCTGCTTTTCCTGTGGTTCTGCATTACGGCCACCGTCGGGACGGATTGGTGGAAGCTCCGGGGCTGGCCGGTCAACTGGTTCCTTCAACTGAACCCCCTCGTTGCGCTCGGACACATCCTCGCCACGGGCTCGCTGCATCCGGGCATGGAATGGGCCATGCTCACGATCGTCCTGACGGTGATCCTCGGCCGGTTCTTCTGCGGCTGGGTCTGTCCGTTCGGCACGCTGCACCAGGCGATCGGGTGGCTGGGCCAGCGCCGAGCGTCCCCGGCGGCGAAGGCCTTGCGACGCGCCTTCCGGCCGGCGCAGCGGATCAAGTACTACCTGCTGGCCTTCCTGCTGGCCGCGGCCGGGCTCGGGCTCCTGGGCATGCTGAACCGGGCCTTTGCCGCCGGCACCCTCCAAACGGGATGGTTAGATCCCCTGTCCTTCATGCATCGCGCCGTGAATCTCGTGCTGCTGCCCCTGGCCGACCGCGGGGTGCGCGTGCTGTGGATCGGCGCGCGGGTCTATCGCGGCGCGGCGCTCATCGGTGGGCTGTTCCTCGCCGCGCTGCTGGTCAACCTGTGGATTCCACGCTTCTACTGCCGCTACCTCTGCCCGTTGGGCGCCTTGTATGGAGTCCTGGGCCGGTTCGCCCTGTGGCGCATCGGCAAGAAGCAGGACGCCTGCTCGAACTGCCTTCAGTGCGAGACCGATTGCGAGGGCGCCTGCCAGCCGGCCGGCCGTATCCGCAGCCACGAGTGCGTGCTCTGCATGAACTGCCTGCACACATGCCCGGACGACCTTGTCGGCTACCGGACGGCGCGCTCGGCCTCGGGCGAACGCGCGGGGCCGGACCTCACGCGGCGCGGTGTCATCGCCTCCCTGCTCGCGGGCTTTGCCATCGGCCCCCTGGGCCGGCTGGCCGGCCGGCGCGATCCCCGTCTGATCCGCCCGCCCGGCGCCCGGACCGAGCGCGATTTTCTGTCCCGCTGCATCCGGTGCGGCCAGTGCATGCGCGCCTGCCCGACGAACATCCTGCACCCCGCGCTGACCGAGGCCGGCCTCGAAGGGTTCGGCACGCCCGTGGCCCATTTCAGCATCGGAACCGGCGGCTGCCAGCTCCGGTGCGTGGCCTGCGGCCAGCTCTGCCCCACGGGCGCCATCCGGCCGTTGAGCCTGGACGAGAAGCTGGGGCGCGGCGTGTTCGGCAACAAGGGTCCCGTGAAGTTGGGAACCGCCTTCGTGGACCGAGGACGCTGCCTGCCGTGGGCCATGAACCGGCCCTGCATCGTCTGCCAGGAGAATTGCCCGGTCAGCCCCAAGGCCATCAGCATCCAGGAAATTTTCGAATCCCTCCCCGGCAGTTTCCGGACGGCGGCCCGGGCCGACCAGCTCACCGTGTTTTTCGAGGACGCCGCGCCCGCGCCGACGGTCCGCCTTTCGGACGACCTGTACTGCCGGATCGTCGGCGATTCCGACAGCGAGCCGCGCCGGGTCGTGGAATGCGGGCCCGGGCAGTGGGGCATTGACCCCAACCATCCCTGGAATGTACCGCCGCCCAAGGGCGTCGGCGCGGAACTCCTCGTGCGCCTGCAGCGCCCGGTCGTGGATCCGGCCCTGTGCATCGGGTGCGGCGTCTGCGAAAGCGTGTGTCCCCTCCCCTCGCTCCGCGCCATCCGCGTGAGTGCCGACGGCGAAAGCCGCGAGCCCGAAGCCGGTTTTTTGCTGTAACGGTCTATCCCCGGCGCGCCGGCGCGGGTATGAATGAACCGCAAGGCACGGGAGAGACCATGCAAAGCGACACGAGATTTCTTGAACACCGCCGGAAGCTGGCCTCCTCCTGGAAAATCGTGGCCTGGATGATGCTGGCCGGCATCGCGGCGCTGGCGGCCTGGCTTTTCTTCTCTGTCCCCTGGCTGGCCAATCCCCTTTTCGTCGCGCGCCGGATCTCCGCCGGGGACATGGAGCGCCCCACGCTGGAACTGATGGCGGCCGTGCTGCCGATCACCATTTTGATCCTGCTGGGACTGATCGCGGCGATGATCGGACTGGGGTTCGCGATCTTCGCCAACGAAAAACGATACCAGCGGATCATCCGCGAACTGGAGGCCCGTTTGCGCCATGACACCTGATGCCGAAGCCATCACGCGCCGGTCTTTCCTCCGGACCCTGACGCTGGCGGGCACCTGTCCCTGGCTTCCCCGCGCCGTCCTGGCGGAAACCGCCTCCGCCCTGATCCCCCTGCGCCCGCTCGGGCGGTCCGGCATAGAGGTTTGTTCGCTCTGCCTGGGCGGGATCTTCGATGTCCCGGCCAACCAGCACATCCTGCACCGCGCCCTGCAACTGGGCGTCACCTGCTGGGACACGGCGGACTGCTACCAGGGCGGCCGCAGCGAGACCGGGTTCGGGCAATTTCTCGAGCGGCAACCGGAGGCCCGGAAGAAGGTGTTCTTGATCAGCAAGTCCGATGCGCGCGACCCGGAGGGCCTGACGCGCCTGCTGAACCGATCGCTCGAGCGGCTGCGCACAGATTATCTCGATCTTTACCTTATCCACGACCTGCGCCATGCAGACGAAATGAACGGAGACATGCAACACTGGGCCGAGGCGGAAAAACGGGCCGGCCGGATACGCCTTTTCGGGTTCAGTACGCACCGAAACATGGAGCAGCATGTACGGGAGGGGGCGAAGCTCGGTTGGATCGACGCCATCATGACCTCCTGCAATTTCCGGCTGCTCCAGCAGGACGGCATGAAGCAGGCGCTGGAGCAGTGCCGGGCGGCGGGCGTCGGGGTGATCGCCATGAAAACCCAGGGTGGCGGGCCGGTGCTTGAGGGGGCCGACGGCGACATGGCCAGCCAGTTCCGCGGGAGGGGCTTCACCGCGGCGCAGGCCAAGCTGAAGGCCGTCTGGGAACAGCCCTCGATCGCCACCATCTGCTCGCAAATGCACGTGATGCGCAACCTGGAGGAAAACGCGGCGGCGGCGATGGACCGGCAATCCCTGTCCCGGACCGACCGCGAGCGCTTGTCCCACTTTGCGCGGGCCACCTGCTCCGGTTACTGCGCGGGCTGCGAAGACCTCTGCGGCGCGGCGCTGAAGGGCCGCGTGCCCGTGGCCGACGTGATGCGAAGCCTGATGTACGCCCGGGCCTACGGGGACATCGAACGCGCGCGCGAATGCTATGGCGCCATCCCCGCCGCCGCCCGCACACAGCTTCTTTCAATGGACTTCACCGCGGCCGAGCGCCGATGCCCGCAAGGCCTGCCTCTCACGCGCCTCGCGCGCGAAGCCGCCGCCCTGCTGGCCTGACAAAAGCTGTACGGGCCCACCTGATTCACCTGCGGCGCAAGGCCGCAGGGGTCTATGCACATGGAGCCCAGCCTATCCGCGCAGCTTGGCCGCGATCTGCGCGACATGGCGGCCCTGGAACCGGGCTATGGCCAGTTCATTTTCACTCGGCGAACGCGAACCGTCTCCGCCGGCGATGGTGCTCGCGCCGTACGGCGTGCCGCCGCTGATCTCCTGCATGTTCAGCAACCGCGGCTCGGCGTACGGGACGCCCACGACGATCATACCATGGTGAAAGAGCGTGGTGTGGAAGCTCGTGATCGTGGTTTCCTGGCCGCCGTGCTGCGTCGCCGTGCTGACGAAGACGCTGCCAACCTTGCCGACCAACGCGCCCTTCATCCACAAACCCCCGGTCTGGTCGAGGAAGTTGCGCATCTGCGCGCTCATGTTGCCGAACCGCGTCGGCGTGCCGAAGATCACAGCGTCCGCCTCCGCCAGTTGATCCGGCTGGATGACCGGCACGCGGGCGAAGGCCTGGCGCGCCGCCTTGGCGCCGCTCTTCACCAGCGCCGCGTCAGGCATCAACTCCGGCACCTGGAACAACTTGACCTCGGCACCCGAAACTTCCTTTGCCCCGGCCGCCACCGCCTCGGCCATCTTGTACACATGACCATAGGTGCTATAGAACACCACATATACTTTCGCGCTCATGGATCTCCTTTCGTCCGTCCCGGACAGGCCCCAAAGGCCGGCCCCGCCCCGGGCGGCCCCGGCCCGCTGGAGGCCATTTTGGTCCATGCTACCACAACCGCGGGTTTATTCAACCCGACCCGGACCGCGGAGGCCTCGCGGGCCTCCCGCCGCTCGGGGCGGCGGGGCCCGCCTGGATACCATCCGCACGGCCGTCTTTGCGCGCCGGGCGCCCGCGCCCCGCCGCTACCGGGCGGAACTCCGCGCCGGCGCCGCACGATCCGGCCGCACGGGCGCCTTCTTCTCTTCGTCGGCCGCTTCGTCCGTCGACTGGCTCGGGCCGCCGAGGAACATCACCCGCTGGGCCCGGACTCTCAACTTCGACCGCTTTTCACCCTCCTCCGTCTTCCACTGGTCGAACTGGAGCTTCCCCTCGACCATGACCGGCACGCCCTTGGTCAGGTACTGCGCGCAGCTCTCCGCCTGCCGCCCCCAGACGGCCACGTCGACGAAGCACACGGACTGCACCGCCTGCCCATCCTTGCCTTTGTACTGCTCGTTGATCGCCATGCCCAGGTCCATCACGGACTCCCCGGATTTCGTGCGCCGAATCTCCGGATCGCGCGTTACGTTGCCCGCCAGGATCACACTGTTGACCGCCACCATGACCGTGTCTCCTTCCATGTGTTGCCTTTTTTCATCCGGCCGGCGCTCACGGTCGCCGGCTTCACACATAAGAAAGGAGCGAGGATCCCCGCATTCCACGGATTTTAAAAAAAACTCATAGCGCGAAAGTGCAAGGGATTAAAGTTCCGGGCGGGCGGAAGCGGGGTAATGATCAGTGCGGGATTCGGCGCAGCGCTAGAATCAACTCTTCCCGCGCTTCCCTTTCCGGCCGGGCATCTTGTATGGCTTGCGGGGCTCGGCGGCCAGGGGAAGCTCATCGGGTTGAACGGCGGGGAACTCGCCGCCCGCGCCGGCCTGCTCGAAAAAAGAGGCGGCCACTCCATCCATCCATGCGCGTTCCTCATCCCGGTATTCGTGCCGCGGATCGAGGGGGTGAATCACGGGCGGGCCCGTCCGGTCCGCCCCGCCGGCGGACATCGCCGCACCGCCCTTTAAGGCATCGAAGACGGCCAGCGCCTCCGACGCTTCGGGGCCCGGCAATTCATCCACGAACCAGCTGCGCCCCAAGCTGGCCGCGGGCAGAAGCCTGGCGTTCCAAAGGCAGAGCACGCGGAGGGGGCTTTCGCTGCGCGGGGTCCGCCACTCGCCCGGCAGGGCCGGCACGGAAAACCGAGAGAAGGGCGCCGCCAGGAACAGGCCCGGCCGCGCTTCCCGCAGCACAGCCAGGTAACACAACCGCGCGGACGTCGCCTCCGCCTGCGGGTGCATGAGCCGCACCTGGCCGGCGGCCGCAGGTGGACCCGCCTCCAAGAAAGCTCCCGGAGCCGCCGGCTCCGCCTCTTCCGGGTCGTCGCGCAGGGCCAGGTCCACGGACCTCTCCCGCAGCCATTGCCGCAATCGGCGCGTTCGCTCCGTTTCCGGCGCCACGGCTTTAATGCAGGGAAGTTTCTTCATAAGTCATCGCCAGGGTAAGAAGTTCCGCGCAGCGCGGTTCGCTTTGGGCCCACCCCTGGACCCGTTGGTGGAGCGCCTCGAGCGTCAGCACGGCCAGGAGGCGTAGCGATTCCAGAGGATCCTCCGGGTATTGTTTCTTCAAATCGGCGCCCAAGGTTTCCACGAGGCTTTTCAACGCCGCAAAGGCCTTGCTCTTGCGGCACCCGGCGGCCTGTTCGACCAGCGGATGGTTCAGCGGCAGCCCCAGGTGCCTGGCGAGGAGAATGACACGATCCCGCGCCCCCAGCGCGGCGAACCACTCCTCGGCATATTCGCGAGCCAGGGCTTCATACTCGCGGCGCGCGACTTCGTCCGACGGGCTCACCATATCCGGCAGCAGATCCTCCAGGGTCAGGGTCCCGGTTCCGTCCGGCGTAAACGGGCTGGACAGAGAGACCTGCCGGACCGGGGCGGTCTCCCGTATAAGAAACTCGCGAGCGGCCTCGCGCATCAACAGCACCGCGCCGCCAGCCACAGCACGCATGGGGGACGGCGAGTCGGGCGGGACACGGCCAAATAGCCAGTCCTTGTAACGCTTTCCGTCCCGGTTTTGACGGGCCGTCATATGGGTCTCCAGCAAGTGCCAGCTGTCCCGCGCGCTCAACATCGCGCCTTCCGCCGGCGTGTTCGTCCGGAAGGCGTAACGGCGGATGAAGCGCCGGAAATGAAACTCCGCGAAGCCCATGAGCGCCTGCTTCACGGCCGCCGGGCAAAGCCCCAGAGCGCAGAGGGCGCGCCACTCTCCCCACGCCGCCGCATCCAGCCACTCGGGATGTTCACGCTCCGTCCAGGCGGCCAGTTGCGACGCGGGATGCTCCCGAGTTCCTGCGGATCCCGCCTGACGCGGGGAAACCGTCTTTTGCCGCTTTCGGGCCGATCCGCTGCCTTCTTTCTTCATGTCCCTCCCCGGCTTCGGCATCCGGTCTGCACGATCCCGGAGCTGCGGGCTCACCATAAGAAAGGTAGAGGGCCCCGGAAATTCCACAAGAAAAAAGGACCCACCCCGGCCGACGCCCAGAAAAAGGTTGATGTTGGCCCGGATATTCGTTTCCATCTCCTGAACACAACCTACATTCTGGAGGAGGCGCATATGGCGGCATCAGGCAAAATGATCGGTATCGTGGCTGGCGCGGTGGTGGTGCTCCTGCTGGTGGCCTGCGGGGGCCTGGTCTTTCTGAACCAGCAGCAGGCCCAACGGGCGGCCGGGCTGGAGGACGCCGTTCTCAAGACCGCCGCGGCCGCGGGCATCGAGGATCTGACACCCGAAGGCCTGAAGGATGCCGCCGCGCTGCAACGCGTACAGGACACGGTCCAGGCCCAGCGCCAGGAACTGGGCACGACCAAGGAGGCCCTGACGACGGCCGGCACCGAGGCGGCGAACGCCAAGGCGGAAGCCGCGGCGCAGGTCCAGAAGGCGCAGGAACAAGCGGCCAGGGTGACCGAGCTGACGGAGCAAATGGCCGCGAAGGACACTGAACTTTCCACGGCCAAGGCCGCGGCGGCGAAGGCCGAACAGGAGAAAACAGCGCTCCAGCAGGAAACCGCCAAGCTGAAAGCCGATGCGGAAGCCGCGCAGAAGAAGCTCGCGGAAATCGAGGCCGCCGCCGCGCCTGCCGCGACCGGGGGCGAAGGCGAGGCGGCCGTCGAAGTCGCGGGCGCCGCGGAGGAACCCGCGGTCGCCGCCGAGGCGGCGGAAGAACCCGCGGAGGAACCGGAACCCGCGGGCCGCGACATCGGGAAATCCGAGATGTTCCGCAGCATCAAGTACACCGCCGCCGACCAGGTGCTCGTGCTGAAACTGGCCGACGGGCAGAAGCTGACCTACAAGGACGTCCCCGAGACCGTCTACGGGGGGATGCTCAACTCCACGGACATCGACAAGTATTACCGCTTCAAGATCCAGGGCGTCTTCTCCAGTACCCCGGAAGACAAGCAGGCCATCCGCGACTTCTGGCGCAACATCAATAACAGGCCCGTCCGCGGCGATCTCAAGGTCATCGAATAGCGACGGCGCCGGACCGCCGGCACTCGGCGGGCGAGTGGCGGAACTGGCAGACGCGCAGGACGTAGGAACGCCTGGGCTGCTTTCTGGTTTCCCGGCGTTTATGCGGTTTACCTTGTTACTGCAAGTGTTTCCAAAGGTTCCATACGGGGCCATAGTGGCCATGGAACATCCATAATGGGTCTAGTTTTGTTACCAGTTTGTGACCGAGTTGTGACAACTTCTTAACAGAAAGCCTCCCCGACATGCCTCGGAGGGAATCTGCACCGCCATCACGCACTGACCTGTTCCCGCCCCGCATACGGGTGAACCCCGTATTTTTTCTCCCGCAGGTAGCCCGACGGGTCGTATAGCAGGTCAAGCTGAAGCTGCGAGCCGGCATGGAGCAGGTTCACCGGAGGAGGCGGGGCAAACCAGTCGTCGGGAAAGGGGCTTCTACGCCCTTTTACAGGCACAGGAATGGGGCAGTACGCCATCTTGTAGCCCAATAAACTCGCCCACACCCTGTTCGTTTCCACGGTCTTCACGAACTTGGCCCCAACCTTGCGCTTGAAGCGTTTGCTGCCTGGGCAAGCTGCCGAGAACATGTCATACCAGGTACGGGTGAGAGGCGGTACGAACGGCGTCGCAGAGCTCCGCCCTCCAGTGGCAGGAATCATGGAGGGGCGAGCTCCTGCGAGCCCGAAATCTACCCGCATTCACCCGGATTTGGTATCACCCAGCTTCCTGTCATCCTGCTCTAGCCTCTTCGCGTCCTCGGCCGTCTTGACGCGCACAGCCCTGGAAGCCTGTATCTCCCGCTTCCTTTCGCCCTGCAGGTAGGCCAGCGCCGCCATCACCGCAAGACAGGACGACTGATGGCACCCCAGCAACACAGAAAGATGCCTCGGCCTTTGCCTCGCATGGGCAGCGGTTCGGAGTAGCGCAGGAGCCACGACATTCGGCCGTCCGACCTTTTTCTGGCTGTTACATAGCCGTGAACTCCCTGGGCCGCCCCTATCCCGCGGGCCCGGTCCTGCACCGCCGCTGGGCGGCCTGGCGGGATTCAGGAGCGCTCAAGGCCATGATCCAGACATACGTCGCCAGCTTGTCGAAAGTACAACTGCGGACGTGGCGGACCCGGCTGGACGGATACGAGGCGGGCTTGCGGGGGCATAGCCACAACCAGCCGATGGCGTGGCTGATGGTCAACCGGTTCTGGTACGAAGCTGTCGTTGTCCCGTTCAGGTTGTAGAGACAAGTAGGCCATCGGAATACTCTGGGCGCGCTATCGCACCGATGTCACGTCGTCGCCATGCGACAGCAAGACGAGGCGGGAGGACCGTTCCCGTACACCGCGCAATAACATTTCTGAAACTTCACATATACCCATTGGGACAGATTGGAAATCGCAAGACGACGGACGTGCCGAGCCCAACCTGGCTGGCCAGTTCCACGCACCCGCCGTGCTGCAGTACGATGCGCTGCATGATGCTCATTCCCAACCCCCGGCCCTCGGGCTTGCCTTGCGTGAAATAGGGATCGAAGGCATGCCGCTGTATTTCAAGGCTCATGCCGCACCCGTTGTCCAGCACCTGCAGCGCCGCCAAGTCCCCGTCACGCTTGAGTAACACGCCAACTTCACCCGGCCGGCCTTCGCACGCCTCCACTGCATTGATCAATACGTTTTGCGCCGCTCGCATGATCAGCGTCCTGACCCCGCGAATCGGAAAGTCCTCGCTTCCCATGGCGGCCCATATCTTAACCCCCCTGTTTTCCGCCCATGCGGAAAAAGCCTGGATCATTTCCCGAACCAGTTCTTTCAGGGATAACCGCTCCATCTCCTCCTGCGCATCATGAGCGCTTAGCCCAACCAGCTCCGTCATTTCCGCACAGCGCTGGAGGCTCCACTCTATATTGCGTAAACCTTCGTTGACTTCCGCCTCGAAGGCTTCAGACACCACCCCCTGCTCGTTGAGCCGCCGGCCGAGCAAATAGAGGTGGCCCTTGGCCACGGTCAGCGGGCTGCGCAGATCGTGCGCCCACTCGGCCATCTGCTGCGAGACGTCCCCATGCGTTAAATGCCCTGGCCGGCCTTGCTCTTTCGAGGCTTCATCTCGTACGGTTGTGTTCATAGCGGGTGTATCGTTCATCTCTGGAGCCCGGGGCAGCTCATGGAGCCGCCGAAAAGCGGGGAGCGATATCCAGGAACAACTGCTGCCGCAGTTCGTCCGGGGCGGTCACGTGCGACCCGGCGTTGACCAGCAGGACGCTTTCCAGCCCCCGCCCCAGGGCCGTCCGCCGGAAACCGGAAAAGGCCGGGGTCTGC
>JAGNIJ010000063.1 GCA_018001225.1 Kiritimatiellia bacterium
TGCTTCGCTCGCTGGCCGCTCGCTCATCTTCCGCCTCCGGCTGGGCCGCCGGAGTCGGTCACGCGGTCCTGAACGGCCCGCGTGAAGAGCGGCAGGCGTCCACCCTCCCGTCATTCGCTCCTCTCTCTCCCACTTCGCGGCGTTCTACCGCGCTCTTCTCCTCGCCCGCCTTTGGCGGGCTCCGGTGCGGGCGCGCGCGAAGAGAAGAGATGCGGTAGCGGCAGAACCGCTCGCTCGTGGGTGCGCTTAGCGCACTTGCCCGCCGCTCCAGAAAGAGCGCAAGCCGTGCGGTCTGGCTTGTCCCGCCATAGCTCCGCTTGCGCGGAGCGACGGCGGAACGACCGCACTGCTTGCTTAGTGCGCCGCTTGGCTCCGGCTGAACGCCGAAGCTTTTCGCGGCTTGGTCGCTGTCGCGTTTTGCCAATGTCTGTTCTTTCGGCCCCAGCTTCTTCCAATGTCTGGACACCCTCATCGAATGCGGTCTCGTCCCGACGTCTTACAGAGTCGGGACTCGTTGATTTCTACCCCGCGACGTTTCAAGTGCCATTTTCGCCGGGCTCCGTAAACTCCACCCGTCGAAAGCCGTCACTTCAAACGTGGCCCCCAAGACACCGCCGGGCAATTCGCCCCGAGTGTCCGCCTACGTCGGAAACGTCAGGGCCATTTTCCTTTTCGGCGGTAAGAGCCTGCCGGTCGCGTTAAGAATTGAAACGCGCCCGGCACCGCTCCGGCTAGCCGTCGCTGGGGTCGGGCCATCGGCCCTCCGTGGATTGGTTTTTCAATCTCCGAATACAATCTATCAATCAGCCCCCTTTTTGCCCACGCTTCGCCAGCATCGCCCCTCCACACCTGAACGCGCTTGTTTCCGTGTTCAGGGCCGGGAAAACGGCCGCGCCAAGTACGCCGAACCCGCCGACGGGTTCAGCAACGCGGCGCTCCCCGATGTCATCGGGTTCCGTTTTCCTCGGCCCTTCACACGGCGCCCGTTACGGTGTTTCCGGGGCGGCGCTGGCTTCGCTTCTCAAAGACCACCCACCAAACCCTTGCGCGGGGAATCCCCGTCCCAAAGAATTCCCCGTGCTGGCAGCAGGCACCGCGCCAGCGAAGCTGTCACGTTGCCTGCTTGACTGAATTGGACGTAATCCGGATGCGGTCATTTCTCGTTCCCCAAGCCCGCATGGTGGTGGGGGCTTCGGGAACAACAGGGCCAATTCGCCTGTCAGCGCAAGCCGTTACTTTGCAATGACGAATGACGAAATCCGAATGACGATTCAATGACGAATCTCTAATGACGAGTTCACAGGGAAAGGAATGTCGAGTTCATTGGAAAATTCGGGTATTCGTCATTCATTAGTCATTCGTGCTTCGTCATTAGACATTCATTTTCCAGTCACTTACGACGATCCATGAATCAGTCATGTCGGGAACAAGAAATCTTGTTTCCAGCGTTTGACAAAGAGCGATTATGCACATATGTTCATAATGTTTTGGCGAGGTACATATCGAATGCCTAGACCCTGTTGCATGAGACGAATTGGCTTTGTGCCGGGCGCGACCTACTTCAAGCCTTGGGGTGTTCCTCTCCGGGAACTGGAAGAGATCGTGCTGGCCCTTGATGAACTGGAAGCGTTGCGGCTGGCCGACCTTCAGGGTCAGTACCAGGAGCAGGCAGCGGAGAAGATGAAGATCTCCCGCCCTACCTTTTCCCGCATAGTTGAGTCGGCGAGAAAGAAAGTCGCGGACGCCCTCATCAACGGAAAAGCCCTGCGGCTGGAGGGCGGTCCTGTCATTCAGCCGCCTGCCGGCGCGACCTCCGAAGAACGCCGGGGAGGTTGGGGTCGCGGACGCGGATGGTGCCATGGCCAGAGAAGAAAGGAAAAGTCGTCATGAAGGTTGCGATTACGGTTCAGGGAACAAGCTTGAACGATCCCCTCGATCCCCGGTTTGGCCGCGCCAAGCAATTCCTCCTCGTCGACAGTGAGACAGGAGAAGCGGCAATCCGAAGCAACGAGGTAAACCTGAACGCCGTGCAAGGCGCCGGCATCCAGGCCGGTCAGCAGGTTGTGGATTCGGGCGCGGCTGCCGTGATCACCGGACACGTTGGTCCCAAAGCCTTCAGAGTGTTGGAAGCGGCCGGAATCCCTGTCTATCTGGCGGCGGACTGCACGGCCGGCGAGGCGCTGGACCGGTTCAAGCGAAATGAACTGTCGCAGCAGAAGACGGCCGATGTCGAAGGACACTGGGTTTAGAAAGAGGAAGGGAGATACGTTATGCCAAGAAATGATGGAACAGGACCGGCGGGTCAAGGGCCGGCAACAGGTCGAGGCGCAGGACCTTGTGGCGCAGGGCAGGCACGCGGCGCACGCCGCGGGCTCGGCCAGGGGCGCGGACAGGGAATGGGTCGCGGCAGGAGCCGCGGATGTGTCGGAGGATCAGCATCCAGCGCGGGCGGTGGCGGTCGCGGCATGGGTCGCGGCGGACGTTGAGTCTGACGAACAGCAAAAGCCGCGAAAGCGGCAGGAGGCAGACATGCCAGGTGGAGACAAAACAGGTCCGGCAGGGATGGGACCAATGACGGGCCGTGCGGCGGGATACTGCGCGGGATACGGAGCGCCCGGCTATGCAAACGCAGGCTGGGGGCGTGGATTCGGGATGGGGTTCGGCCGCGGCCGCGGCGGCGGCTTCGGCGGTGGGCGCGGATGGCGGCATCGGTTCTACGCGACCGGAGTCCCCGGTTGGGCGCGGCCCGGCGTGCCGTATGGCCCGGCTCACGCTGCTGCTCCAACCGAGGAGCAGGAACTGGAGATGCTGAATCGGCGAGCGGAGTACTTCGGGGACGCTCTTGCCGATGTCAAGAAGCGCATCGAGGAACTCCAAGCTGAAAAGGCGGACAAGTAGCTTCTGATGGGGAGGGCCGCGAATAGCAGGCCCTCCCCACGTCGCTGCCCACCGGTCCATGTGCCTGCCGGGAGTGCGGTAGGGCGTGGCCACGATCCAGCGAGCGGTGTCCGACTCGCACGCTGCCATCCCCCCCCCCGCGCGGCAGGACGTTGAAGATGACGCGATGTGTCTGACTGAAATATGGAACTCGCCACATATCCGAATCCAATCCTGCGCGCTCACGCCGCAGCCCTCCCGGCTGTAAGCAAGGCGGAACGCCGCCTGATGCTGCGCATGCTGAAGCATATGCGGCGATGGCAGGGCATCGGTCTTGCGGCCCCGCAGATAGGCCGCTCTCAGCAGCTGTTTGTTGCCGAGGTTGAGGGGAACGTTCTGATGCTTGCCAACCCGGAGATCCTTGAAGACCGCGGCACCGAGGAAATGGCGGAAGGATGCTTGAGCCTTCCCGGAACGATGGTCAGGGTCCGGCGGTCGGCTTTCGTCTGGGTACGCGGGCTCAACGAAGAGAACCGGCCCGTCGAGCACAAGATTCAGGGACTAATAGCACGAGTTGTGCAACACGAATTCGATCATCTGCATGGAAAACTCATCACTGACTACGGCCCCGCTCTGGCCCCGGACGAGGTGTTGAGGGCGGGCGGGACGACATGACCCCAATCCACAAATACCTTTTTGGCCCGGTCCCTTCCCGGCGTTTTGGGCGCTCACTCGGGGTAGACCTCCCCCCGCTCAAGACCTGCACGCTGGACTGCGTTTTCTGCCAACTCGGACACACATCCCACAAGACCATGGAGCGCAAAGAATACGCGCCGATCCCGGAGGTGGAGTCGGAACTCGCCCATTGGCTCCAGGATGGCGGAAAGGCCGACTACATCACGCTGTCAGGCTCGGGCGAGCCGACCCTGCATTCAGGCTTCGGCACGATACTGCAGTTCATCAAGAAGGAGATGCCTTTCCCGTCTGTCCTTCTCTCCAACGGCACGCTGTTCTGGCTACCCGAAGTCCGCACAGCGGCCTGCGCCGCCGACATCGTCAAGCTGTCGCTCAGCGCCTGGGACATGGATTCCTTCCGGCGGGTCAATCGCCCGCATGAGGATCTGAGTTTCGACCGCTGTGTCGAGGGGTTGCGCGACTTCCGCAAGGAGTTCCGAGGGAATCTTTGGCTGGAGGTCTTTCTCATCGAGGGGATCAACTCCCTCGCCGAGGACGTGAAGAAGATCGCCCGGATCGCTGAGTCCATTGCCCCGGATGAAATCCATCTCAACACGGCTGTTCGACCGCCCGCGGAGCAATCCGTGTCATCCGTTGATCGCGGCACCATGGAAGAGCTCGCCGGCCTCTTCCAGCCGCGAGCCACGATCATCGCGGGCTTCCCCACCCGCTGTGGCGCGAACATCGAGGCCAACGAGGACCGCATTCTGGACATGCTTCGCCGACGCCCCTGTACGGCGCTCCAGATCCAGGAGGCCTTCGGCATGCATGTGAACGAGGTCTCGAAATACGTGGGCGACCTGGTGCGGGCACGCCGCATCCGCCCGGAGTGGCGCGGCGGGGAGATCTACTTCAAGGCGTGCGACGGCAAAGGGAATGAGAGGTGACTTCATGACGAACAGCCAGAACAAGAAACCGGATACCGACCCTTTCTTTGGCCGAATGAACGACCCCACGGCTTCAGGCGCGATCAAGGGCCCGTGCGGGGACGAGATGGAGTTCTATCTCGATATACGGGGCGACCGCATCGAAGCGGTCCGCTACTACACGGATGGCTGCGGTCACACCCGGATGTGCGGCTCCGCGGTCGCGCGCAGGGCCCAAGGGAAGACGGTCCTCGAGGCGCTGGGCATAAGCCCGCGCGAGATCATTGACGCGCAGGAATGTCTGCCGGACGAAGGCAAGCACTGCGCGATCCTGGCTGTGAGCACGCTGTATCGGGCCTTGGCGGCCTATCTATTGGCGCCCTGAAAGATGAAGACTGAAATCGAATGTATCCCCTGTTTCGTGCGCCAAGCTGTAGAAGCCGTCGCATTGATCGTGAAAGATCCCGCACGTCGGGAGGCCCTGTTGCGCAAGCTCCTGCACGAGATCGCCAACTCGGAATGGACGCACTCTCCGCCGGTCATGGGCCAGCGGATTCACCGTATCATTCGCCAGGAGCTCGGCTGTCGCGACCCGTACCGCGACGTCAAAGACCGGATGAACCGCATTGCCGAAGAACTCCTCCCGTCTCTATGCGCGTCGATGGCGTACCAGCCGGACCAGCACGAAGCGGCTGTCCGGATGGCCATCGGCGGAAATCTCCTCGACGTCGGTGCCAAGACGCAGATTGCCGCCGAGGACATCCCTCGTCACATGAATGCAATCTGGACCCAGCCGCTACGGGGTGACGTAGACGCGCTGTTCCGGGCGGCCGATGAGGCTCACTGCATTCTGTATCTGACGGATAACGCGGGCGAGACGGTCTTCGACCGCGTGCTGATCGAGGCACTGCCGGCAGAGAAGATCACCGTTTTCGTACGCGGCGCGCCGGTGCTCAACGACGCCACGATGGAGGATGCCGTTGCAGCCGGCCTGTCCGAGACCGCGCCCGTGTTCGACAACGGATCCGACGCGCCGGGGGCCATTCTGGAGGACTGCTCCGAGGAGTTCCGCAGATGGTTTGAGCGCGCGGACTTGATCATCGCCAAGGGCCAGGGCAACTATGAAACCCTGTCCGATACGACGAAGCGTGTTTTCTTTCTTTTTACGGTCAAGTGCCCCGTCATTGCAGCCCATGTTGGGGAGCCCGTCGGCAGCTTGGTCGTCAAGGAGAACCGGGACATATGAACGGCGAATCGAGGGGCATCACGGTCGCCATCGCCAGCGGAAAAGGTGGAACCGGCAAGACGACGGTGGCCGTGAACCTTGCGGCAATCCTGGCCGAACAGGCCGAACAGGTCCAGTACCTCGACTGCGACGTGGAGGAGCCGAACGGCCACATCTTTCTGAAACCGGAAATCGAACGCACGGAAGACGTGGGCATCCCGGTGCCGGTGGTTGATAAGACGAAATGCACCGGTTGCGGCCAGTGCGCGGACGCCTGCGAATACAACGCCATGGTGATCCTGAAAACGGCATTGGTCTTTCCCGAACTCTGCCACGGGTGCGGCGGGTGCTGGCTGGTCTGCCCGGCCGGTGCGATCCAGGAGCAGCCCCGAACGATCGGCGTTGTCGAGACCGGCCGCGCTGGGAAGATTGGTTTCGGGCAAGGCCGGCTCAACGTAGGCGAACCGATGTCCCCGGCATTGATCCGCGCCGTGAAGCGGGTGCGAGCCACGGGCGGGACCGCAATTCTCGATGCCCCACCGGGAACCTCCTGCCCGGTGGTGGCAACAGTCCGCGACGCTGACTACGTCGTGCTCGTCACGGAACCGACCCCCTTCGGACTGAATGATCTGCGCCTGGCCGTGCAACTGATGCGCGAGGTGCAGCGCGCCTTCGGCGTGGCGATCAATCGCGCGGACATCGGGAATGACGCCGTTCGCAAATACTGCGACGCAGAGCGCATCCCCGTCTTGGCCGAAATCCCGGAGGACCGGAAGGTGGCCGAGGCTTACTCACGCGGCGACATGGCGACCGGTGCCGCGCCCGCATTCCGTGCCGCCCTTTCGCAACTAGCCGCACGGATCACCAGCGAACTTCCCCGAAAGGTGTCAGTGTGAAAGAGATCGTAGTCATCAGCGGCAAAGGGGGCACGGGCAAAACGAGCGTGACCGCTGCGCTTGCCGCGCTGGCGCGACAGTCGGTTCTTGTAGATTGCGACGTGGACGCCGCCGACTTGCACCTTCTTCTTCAACCCGAGATCCGACGCAGGCAGGAGTTCTGTTGCGGGCACCAGGCCGTTGTCCGATCCGCTGACTGCGTCGGCTGCGGCGCCTGCCAGGCCCAGTGCCGGTTCGACGCGATCCGGCCCTCGGAGGACGCGATGACGTTTCGCGTGGATACGGTGGGTTGCGAAGGCTGCGGCGTATGCGTGCGGGTGTGTCCCGTGAAAGCAATCGATTTCCCAGAGCGGTCCGCGGGGGAATGGTATGTGTCCGACACGCGGCACGGCCCGATGGTTCACGCGCGATTGAACCCCGGCGGGGAGAACTCGGGGAAGTTGGTCGCGTTGGTCCGCGAGGAAGCGCGCAAGCTGGCCGAAGCGAAGGGCCTAAATCTCATCTTGCTGGACGGGCCGCCGGGGATCGGTTGTCCCGTGATCGCCTCGATCACTGGCGCCAGCCAGGTTCTGGTCGTAACCGAGCCGACGCTATCGGGATTGCACGATCTGGAACGCGTGCTTGGACTGACGCGCCACTTTCGGATCCCCGCGGCGGTTTGCGTCAACAAGTGGGACATCAATCCGGCGCAAACTGAGCTGATTGAGCGACGGGCTATCGAACAAGGCGCGAAGGTCGCCGGCCGCATCCGCTATGACCGCGCCGTCACGGGTGCCCAGGTCCAGGGCTGTTCAATCGTGGAGTCGACTCCGAACGCGACGGCGGCCGACCTGAAAGTCCTTTGGGAAATCTTATGTTCAGAAACAGCAAACTGATTGTAGGGGAACTGCGCAAGCACGCGCCCTTCACGGCATTCGGCACGTTGTCGGGTCTCGTGATCATGCTGATCCTGCTCGCCGTGAAGGCTTCGCCGGGAACGTCAACTCGCTTGTTCTGGTTCATGCACCCGACTCACGTGCTCCTGAGCGCGTTGGTTACGGCCGCGATGTTCCGTCTGCATGGCGGGCGCGGCATCTGGCGCACGCTGTGGATCGGTTACGCAGGGTCCGTCGGCATCACGACCTTGAGCGACTGCGTGATCCCGTTCCTGGGGGAGTGGATCCTCGGGATGCCCAACCGGGGTCTGCACTTCGGGTTTGTCGAAAAGTGGTGGCTGGTCAATCCCCTTGCCCTATCGGGCATTCTGCTCGGCGTTTGGCGTCCGCATACCCAGGTGTTCCACAGTCTGCACGTGCTGCTCAGCACGTGGGCGTCGCTATTTCACATCACCATGACGATGACCAGCCCCCCGTCCTTCTTGACCATGGCGGCGATCGCCGTCTTCCTGTTCCTGGCGGTCTGGATCCCGTGCTGCACCAGCGACATCGTTTTTCCCTTGCTGTTCACGGATTCGAATCGCCGAACGGGTTCAGGCATTCGGCGTGAGGTAACGCCTTTCCTGATCGGCACATGGTTCCTTTTCTTCATCCTGGGCGGTCTGGCGTGGTGGATGGGCTTCCCGTCAAACCTTGTCGCCGGGTCGGCGATGGCGGCGGCCCTGATAACCAGCGCGTACTTCCTTTACTTCTTCCGCGATCCCGAACGCACGCCGCCGACGGATGACGACGCGGTCGTGGCTGGGGCCGACGGCACCATTGCCCCGGTTGTGAAGGTGACGGAAACCCAGTACCTCAAGGCGCGATGCGCCCGCATCAGTATCTTCCTAAGCCTCTTCGACGTGCATGTGAACCGGGCGCCAATGGCCGGCCGCTCCACATTCCTCGGCTATTTTCCCGGCAAGCGACTGTTCACGTTCCAGGCGAAATCCTCCGAGGTCAACCAGCACAACAAGATCCTGATTGAAGGCCGGCTGACACGATGCCTCGTGACCCAGATCGTGGGCCCCGTCTGCCGCCGCGTGGTCTACTGGCCGCCACATGACAGGATCGTCGAGATCGCGCTGGGCGAACGCATTGGAATGATGAAATTCGGCTCGCGCTTGGACATGTATCTTCCGACCTCCGATGTCGAGATAACAGCGAAGTCCGGAGATCGGGTTCGCGCAGGAGAAACGATTGTAGCCCGGCTGCGAAAGCGCGAAGACCATGAAGGAGTTCATCGAAATGCAGACTGAGAAGACGAACGACAACCTTGACCAGTTTCTGGAACAGCACGCCCTGGGGGAACGGATGCGGCGGATTCAGCACAGAATCATCGTCCTGTCCGGCAAGGGTGGGGTCGGCAAAAGCACGGTAGCGGCAAACCTGGCCGTCTCTCTGTCGCTGGCCGGCAAAAAGGTCGGCCTGCTGGACGTGGATATCCACGGGCCCAGCATCCCCAAAATGATGAAACTCGATGACTCCGGCGTGCAGGCGAAGGATGGAGTCATGCAACCTGTGGAGAAAGCCGGGCTGAAAGTCATGTCCATTGGATTTCTCCTGCGGGAACGCGACGATGCCGTGATATGGCGGGGGCCCATGAAGGCCAACGTGATCCGCCAGTTCCTCAAGGACGTGGACTGGGGCGAGTTGGATTACCTCGTCATCGACTCGCCGCCGGGGACCGGAGACGAGCCGTTATCCGTGTGCCAGTTGGCCGCGCCGCTTGACGGGGCGGTTGTCGTGACGACGCCACAGGACGTGGCCACCGCCGACGTTCGCAAGTCCATTACCTTCTGCCGGCAGTTGAAGCTCCCTGTGCTGGGGGTCGTCGAGAACATGAGCGGGTTCGTATGCCCCAAGTGCGGAGAGATTACGAACATCTTCAAGAGCGGCGGCGGAGAGCGCATGGCCAACGAGATAGGCGTCCCGTTTCTCGGTCGCGTCCCACTCGATCCGGCTGTCGGCGAAGCGTGCGACGACGGCAAGCCGTTTGTCTACCACTTCTCCCGGACGGAAACAGCCAAGGCTTTTGCGCGTATCATCGCGCCGATCCTGGCGCTGTCCTGCGAAGGCAACGAGACAGATCAGCAGACCAACATGAAGAAGACAAAGGAGAATAGAATGGAGATCGCCATACCGGTCGCGGAAGGGAAGCTCTGTATGCACTTCGGGCATTGCGAGCAGTTTGCCCTGGTTGACGTGGACGAAAAGACAAAGAAGGTAGCCGGCACACAAATGCTGACGCCGCCACCCCATGAGCCGGGCGTGCTGCCCCGCTGGCTCCATGAACAGGGTGCCAACATCATCATCGCCGGGGGCATGGGCCAGCGAGCCCAGTCGCTCTTCGCCGACAACGGCATTCGGGTTGTGGTTGGAGCGCCGACAGGAGCGCCGTCGGATCTGGTCGCCTCCTATCTGGCCGGCACGCTACAATCCGGGGCCAATGCCTGCGATCATTGATGAGAAGCGCAAGACATAGCACACCAAAAGGAAGGAGAGAGGCATGGGTACTAAAGGCATAGAGATTGTCGATATGGACGTGAAGGAACTCGTCGGGGTGCTCAACAAGGCATTCTCCGATGAGTGGCTGGCGTACTTCCAGTACTGGATCGGCGCCAAGGTGGTGAAAGGCCCGATGAAGGAAGCGGTCATCGCGGAACTGGTTCAGCACGCGGCGGATGAACTGCGGCACGCGGACATGCTGGCCATGCGAATCATCCAGCTTGGCGGAACGCCCGTCAACGAGCCCAAGGAGTGGTACAAGCACTCCAACTGCGGATATGACGCGCCGGACAACCCGTTCGTGAAAAATGTTCTCGCGCAGAACATCAAGGGCGAGCAGTGCGCGATCATGACGTACAAGAAGCTGGTCAACTTGACCATGACAAAGGATCCGGTGACCTACAACACCGTCCTTCAGATCCTGCAGGACGAGGTGGAGCACGAGGAGGACCTCCAGGCGGAAATGGAGGACATCGAAACCATGTTGAGCACGCACAGCAAGAAATAACAGGAAGGAGATAGCAACATGACAGAGCCAGCCGTAACAAGTCTGCCCTTGATCGGCGAGAAGGCGCCATCGTTCAAGGCCAAGACCACGCAGGGAGAGATCGATTTCCCCAAGTGTTTCGAGGGGAAATGGGTCGTGTTCTTCTCGCACCCGGCGGACTTCACGCCGGTCTGCACGACGGAGTTCATGACGTTCGCCTCGATGCAGCCGGAGTTCGAGAAGCGCAACTGCAAGCTGCTCGGGCTTTCCATCGACAGCATCTACGCGCACATCGCGTGGCTGCGGACGATCAAGGAGAAGATCCAGTACAAGGACCTGAAGAACATCGAGGTCACCTTCCCGGTGATCGAGGACCTGAAGATGGAGGTCTCCAAGGCCTTCGGGATGCTCCAGCCGGGCGCGAGCAGCACGCAGGCAGTCCGCGCGGTGTTCATCATTGACCCCAAGGGCATCGTGCGCGCGATCCTGTACTACCCGCTGTCGAATGGGCGGAACATGGACGAGGTGATGCGCCTCCTGATCGCGATGCAGACGTCCGACGCGCACGGCATCGCCACGCCGGCGAACTGGAAGCCGGGCGACGACGTGATCGTACCGCCGCCGGGCTCCTGCGGTGTCGCCAAGGAACGCACGGAGAAGGCCGATCCGGACGTAAAGTGCCTGGATTGGTTCATGTGCTTGAAGAAGTGTCCGAAGATCTGAAATGACAACGGGCCGGCTGGCACCGCGTCAGCCGGCCCGAACACTTATGACCACGAAAGTCCATATCCGCCTGTTGGCATTTGGGTGCGCCATTTGCCCGCAGTTACGTCGTTCTGACCGGGCCGACTTCGCCACTCTCAACCGTTCTCTTCGACTTCGGCATCAGCGCGATCTGCGGTACGCGCGTAGCGAATGCCGAAGAGGTCATACGCTTTATCAGTCAGGCCGCCACATTCAAGCAACTGCACGGGCACGGGGTACGACTTCTGACCATGACCCGTCCGGAGACCACCCCTTCCGTATGAAGATCACGGTCATCGTCGACAACCACGCCCTGCCGGGCTTCTCGTCCGAGCACGGCTTGAGTCTCTGGTTGGAAACCAACGCAGGGAATGTCCTGTTCGATACCGGTCAGGGGCCGGCTTTCGAGACCAATGCGCGGGCGCTTGGCATTCCGCTGGACACCGCGCGGGCCATCGTGCTGAGCCACGGCCACTACGACCACACCGGCGGATTACCCGTCGCGCTGGAAAGCAATCCTTCAGCGCGCATCTACGTTCATCCGGATGCTTTCGCGCCCCGATTCAGCCTTCGGGACGCCGTGATGCGCGCCATCAACATGCCGTATCCCGCCGAGGGCGCCTTGAAGGCGCACAAAGCGAACATCGTGGACACCACGCACGCGATGGAGGTCGTGCCCGGCGTATGGGTGACCGGCCCGATTCCGCGCCGCAACGAGTTCGAAGACACGGGAGGTCGCTTCTTCCTCGATCGACTTGGGCTCAAGCCCGACCCCATTCCCGACGATCAGGCGCTTTGGCTCGACACCCCGAAGGGGACGGCTATCGTTCTTGGCTGTGCCCACGCGGGCGTCGTCAACACGCTGGATTACGTGTGCGAACTGACCGGGCGGCCGACCGTGGATGCGGTCATCGGAGGCATGCACCTGGGCAAGGCGTCCGCGGCCCGCCTGGAGGAAACCGCGACGGCGCTGGAGCGCCGCGAGGTCCGAGTGATCGCGCCCTGCCACTGCACGGGCGACGAAGCCGTCCGCTTCCTTCAGCAACGCCTGCCCGGTCGGTTGACAGAATGCGCCGGCGGTCATGTCCTGACGTTTGATGAAGGCGATGAATGAGATTCAGCCGCAAACAGATCATGGAGAACGACGCTCGTCTCAAGGAGCGGGACCGGCTGTATCGACGCCACGGCTACGACAGCCGGAAGGCGGCCCGATTCGTTTTGGCGTGCGCCGGGCCGCTGGCAGGGCGAATACTCGAGATCGGCACAGGAAAAGGGCGGTTCCTGGTCGAACTCGCGCGGCGGAGATCGAACGTCGTGACGGTTGACCCTGACGCCGCGGAACAGCGCTTTGCCAGACTGAACGCGGCACATGCGGGAGTAACCAGCAATATACGTTTTGTCGTCGCCGACGGCGCGCACCTGCCGTTTGCCGATGTGTCATTCGACGCCGTAGTATCCATGAACGCCCTTCATCACATCCGGGACTTGAACGGTGTCCTCGACGAAGTCCTGCGCGTTGTCAAGCCGGGCGGTAAGATCGTGTTGGCCGACTTCGACGCGAACGGCTTCCGTCTCTTCGACCGGATTCACCGTCAGGAGCAACGCACTCATGAGCGCAGAAGGTACTATTTCAAGAATCTCGTGACATTTCTGGCTGCGCAAGACTGTTTTGCCCTCCGATTCCAGGGCGATGGCCAAGAAGTATTGGTCGCATCAAAGAGTAGGAGAAAACGCGCGCGCGCCCGGCACCGGAGCCCGCCAAAGGCGGGCGAGGAGAAGAGCGCGGCAGAACGCCGCGAAGTGGGAGAGAGAGGAGCGAAGGACGGGAGGGTGGACGCCTGCCGCTCTTCACGCGGGCCGTTCAGGACCGCGTGACCGACTCCGGCGGCCCAGCCGGAGGCGGAAGATGAGCGAGCGGCCAGCGTGCCGAGCAT
>JAGNIJ010000064.1 GCA_018001225.1 Kiritimatiellia bacterium
ACGATGTCCGGGCGGGCCGCGGCCGCTTCTGGGATTTCAACCTGAACTACGTGAGCGAGATCCTCCCGTTCCGCGCGGCGGACCGGAACTGGGTGGCCACGCTGAACTACCAGGAGGTCTACGATTTCAAGCAGCAGTTCACCGCCGATATCTTCGGGGCGTCCCGGGAGACCGGTTCCGATGTCGAGACCCGCTCGTACCAGGACACGGTGGTGACCGGCTACCGGGACAGCCGGGTGGACCTCACCGTCACGGAGCAGCTGACCACCGAGCTCTCCAGCGTGCTGCAGCAGGTGCACGCGGACGACCTGGCCGCCCGGCTGGATTTCGACCAGGAGGGGATCATCAGCGCCGTCAGCCCGGCGCTGGCCGTGGACCTGACGAAGACCCTGGCGGTCGGCGTGGCGCTGAACGTGTACCAGGACGGGGAGGCCGTGGGGCGGGGCATCCGGTCCCGCATCCGCGCCGACTACGAGGGCACGACGGACAGCCGCGGCCAGATCACGACCACGCGCCGCACGACGGGGACCTACACCTACGAGGGCGTCGCCCATTTCGAGCCGAGCGGCGACCTGCCCTTCGCCTTCGACGTGCCGTTTTCCGGGACCGGCGAGATCGAGCCGTTCTCGGACGCATCGCAGTCATCCTCGCGCACGCGCTATTACGCGGAAGGGCAGTACGAGGAAGTCAACGAGTTCCGCCACCTGTCCGGGGTGAACGCGACCTTCGGAATGCTGTGGGCGGTCAATACGCATGTCAACCTGGGCTTCGCCTTCGACCTGCCGTGGACCGCGGAGGCGACCCAGGAGAAGACCGTGAACAGCCGGCTGACCACCTACGACGAATCCCGCGCGCGCGTGCTGGACGTGACGGAAGTCCGGCAGGCCGAGACCCGCGATGTCGAGTTCGACTTCCCGGCCTACTACGCGGCGGGGCTGGCCGTGAAATGGAACCACCGGCTGTATTCCATGCTCGACGTCAGCCGCACCGACTGGTCGCGGTTCGCGTTCCAGGCGGAGGGCGGGGAGAAGATCAATCCGCTCGACGGCGCCCCGTACGACGCCGGGGCGGTGGACGACTGCTGGGCGGTGCGGGCGGGGACGGAGTACGTGCTGGTGTTCCGGCATACCGAGTGCCCGTTGCGCGCGGGGGTGGGGTGGGAGGAGCGGCCGGCGATCGGCGAGCCCGACGAGACCTGGAGCGTCAGCGGCGGCGCCGGGGTGTCGCTCGGGAAGGGCCCGCTCAAGTGCCTGCTGGATCTTTCCTACACGTACAGCTGGGCGCAGGACGCGCTGGAGAGCCTCGTGCCCGCGCAGTCCGGGATGAGCAGCGACGTGGACCGGCACCAGGTATACATCTCCATGATCTGCCATTTTTAAACCCGGAGGGCAGGGGAAGAGAATCGGGACGCCGGGCGACCATTGGGGGGATGGCGGCCGGGGAACTCCCGCCGGTGCGAGGTGTCGTTTATACAGAAAACGCGTGACGCGGTACTATAACTGTTAAGGTCGGGTTCCGTTATGTTTCTTCCGGAGAGTCCATCCGGTCGGTGGCGAGCCGATTGTCGGGCGCTGGCCTGTGCCGTGCTGTGCGCGTGGGGCCCGGTTGCGGCGCGGGCGGGCGGGCTTCAATATGACCTGGACCCGCCCGGGGCGGTGTCCGCGGGGGCCCGCTGGAGCATCTACGAGGGCAGTTCCGTCGTCTGGCGGACGAGCGGCTTCATGATCACCAACCTGCCCGCGGACACGTACGAGGTCATGTTCAAGTCGGTCAGCGGCTGGATCGCGCCGTCCAATGAACTGGTGGCGGTCGGGACCACGGATTACGTCGTTCGCGCGGCGACGTACCTCCAGCCCCCCCAGACGACCGCGACGCTCCGGGTGCACCTGCTGCCGACCAACGCGTGGGCGGACGGGGCCGGGTGGCGGATCAGCAGCACCAGCGCCTGGCAGCAGAGCGGGACCGCGCTGACCAACCTGTCGCCCGGCTCGCGGTACGTGTATTTCTCGTCAGCCTACGGCTGGAATCCGCCCGTCAACCGCTCGGTGACGCTGGTCGCGGGTACGAACGAGGTGACGGGGACGTACTCGCGGGCGGCCGGCCTCCGGGTCCGCGTCCTGTTGCAGGGCGCCTACCTCCCCACGTTCGGCCGCATGGCGACCAACCTGCAGCCCCGGATCCCGGCCACGTCCCCCTACGCCGACGACCGCCGCACGGTGGCGGAGGTGCCGACCAATGCCGTGGACTGGGTCCTGCTCCAGGTCTACGCCACCAACGGGGCGGCGCCCTTTTTCAGCCGGAGCGCCTTCCTGCGGCCGGACGGGTACATCGCGGCCGACGACGGCACGCCGGGGATCACCGCGCCGGATCTCACCGGGAATTACGTCCTGGGCGTCAAGCACCGGAACCACCTGGCGATCCGCTCGGCCGGCGCGGTGTCGTTCGTCACGAACTCGGCGACGTACGATTTCACTGTCGTTGAAACGCAGTTCCTGGGCGGGACGAACAGCGCGGTGAGGATGGGGACCAACAGTTGGGCCATGATCGCCGGGGACGCGGACGGCGACGGGACGATCCGGGACGCGGACCGGGAAATCCACGCCTCGCAGATGGGCCGGACGGGCTACCTGCCCGGCGATTTCAACCTGAACGGCGCCGTGGCGGCGGCGGACTACACGGGCCTGTCGGTGTCCAACCTGAACCGCTCGGCCGCGGCGGCGGGCGACGAGACGCTCCTGCTGCCCGCGCTGGAAGTGTCCCCGCCGGAGAGCACCGTCGGGGGCGGCGCGACGGCGGAGTTGCAGGCGACTTCCACGGGCCTGGTCCGGTGGGTCTTCACCCGCAACGAGAGCGGGGCGTCCATCAGTTCCACGAGCGGCGCGAGCGTGGTCTACACGGCGGGCGTGCCGGGGTTCACCGACATCCTGGAGGCGTGGGAGCCCGCGTCCGGGAACTTGAGCCGCATGCGGCTCAACGTGGTCAGCAACGCGCCGGACGCCTTCGGGCGGGCGGTCATCCTGGCGGGCTCCTCGGGCCCGTCCGATCCCACGCGGCCCGCGACGCACTTCCTCGCGGAGAAGGCCCGCGAGACGCTGGCCTATCGCGGCTTCACCCCGGACTCGATCCACTACTACAGCTTCAGCGGCTCGACCCACGCGGACGGCGACATCACGGCGGCGAACGTGGAGTTGCTCTTCACCAACGGGCTCGATGGCGTGAGCCGGCTGTTCGTGTACATGGTGGATCACGGCGCGTCCGTCAGCGGCGCGGCCTCGTTCCGGCTGAACGCCTCCGAGTGGCTCGCCGCGACGACGCTCGACGGCTGGCTGGACCGCCTGCAGGACGAATACGGCACGGAGGTCTCCCTGGTGGTGGACTGTTGCAGCGCGGGCAGTTTCCTCGACGAGGTCGCCTACGCCGGCCCGCCGGAGCGCGTGGCGTTGAGCTCCTGCGGCACGAACGAGGCGACGTACTTCATCGCCAACGGGCTCGTCAGCTTCTCGGAGGTCTTCTTCAACGGCGTCCTCCTCGGCGTGGACCTCGGGCAGGCCTTCCTGCAGGCATCCAACGCGATGAGCTACTACCAGCAGGCCATGGCGTCCAACCTGGCCGCCGCCTCCGGCATGATCCTGGGGGCCGAGTTCATCGCCGGCGCGCTGGCCCCGTCCATCGGCAGCGTGTGCGGCAACCAGACGATCAGCGAGAACGAGATCCCGCTGCTGTGGGTGGACGACGTCGTGTCCGCGTACCCCATCGAGCGGGTGTGGGCCTCGATCGTGCCGCCGGACCACCAGCCGGGCACCAACGACCCGGTCCGGGACATCCCCGAGGCGGACCTGGCCTACCACGAGGACACGGGCCGCTACGAGTACACCGGCTACGGCTTCACGGGCGACGGCACCTACCAGGTCGCGTTCTACGCGCAGGACACCGCCGGCGCGGTCTCGGCGCCGCGCCTGTGCTTCATCACCCAGAGCGAGTACCGCGAGCGCGTCATCCTCGTCGCGGGCGGCCCGGCGGCCGGCGCGGAGTGGGACGGCATCCGCACCATCGCCGGCCTCGTCTACCGGACGCTGACCGCCCGGCGGCTCGGGCCGGACGACATCTGGTGCATGAGCGCCGACCCGGACCTGGATTTCGACGGCGACCTCGCCGCCGACGCGGACGCCCTGCCGACGCAGGCGGGCCTGGTGGAGGCCATCACCAACTGGGCCGCCGGGGCCAGCAAGCTGACGGTCTACCTCGTCGGCGGCGAGACGAACGGCGCGTACCGGCTGGGCGAGGCCGAGAGCCTGAACGCGGATACGCTGGACTACTGGCTCGACGCGTTCCAGGCGGACGACCGTCCCGTGGGCGTCATCCTCGAGATGCCCGAGGCGGGCGGGTTCCTGGCCGCGCTGACGCCGCCCGAGAACCGCTCGCGCTACTGCATCGCCTGCGCGCAATCCGGCGAGCCGGCGCTCTGGGCGGCGGACGGGCTGGTCAGCTTCTCCTCCTTCTTCATGAGCTACCTGTTCCTCGGCGAACCGATCTGGGACGCGTTCGACGCGGCCCGGCGCGGCATCCTTTACGCCTCCGGGCCCCTGCGGCAGACCGCGCTGCTGGACGACGACGGCGACGGGCGCCCGAACGAGAAGAGCGAGGACGGCGCCGCCACGGCGACGCAGTACATCGGTCCCGCCTTCCTCACGGGCGCGGACCTGCCCGCCATCGGGTCCGTGAACCCGGACGCGTGGATCGACACGGCGCACGCGGCCCTGGTGTGGGCCGCGGAGGTGTCGGCCGCCCAGGGCGTCTCCAATGTCGTCTGCTACGTCACGCCGCCCGATTACGATCCTGCCGACCCGCTGCCCTCCACCAACCTGTCGTGGAACGCCGCGCTCCTGCGCTACGAGGCCGCGCTCGACGGCCTGACGAACAACGGGACCTACACGCTGACGTTCCAGGCCCAGGACCGCGAGGGCAGCTGGTCGGAGCCCGTGCAGGCCTTCCTGGAGAACCGGGATTTCTACGAGCCGGACAACACGGCCACCCAGGCGGTGGATTTCGCCGTGGGCGCGGAGCAGTACCGGAATATCCACGTCGCCGACGACGTGGACTGGGTCCGGTTCTTCGCCGCGTCGGGCGCGGCCTTCCAGGTCGAGGCGGAGCAGACCGGCACGAACGTGGACGTGCGGCTGGACATCTACGTCGAGGAACTGGACGGCACGCTGCGCCGGCTGGATTTCCTCGACGCGGCCGGCGAGTGGGACCGGTACGGCAAGGGCGCCGGGTACACGGAGGAATGCCTGCTGGACCTGGCCGCGTCGCCGTCGCTGACGTCGGGCGTCTACTACGTGCGCGTCAGCCCCGCGGACCCGACGGGGTGGGGGGCGGACAGCGACTACACGCTGAAGGTCTATGTTCCGGCCGGCACGGTGCTCATCATCGCCGCCGTCAACCTGCTGACCGGCGGCGCCGTGCCGGACGCCGAGGCCGTCATCGACGGCGGAACCTGGCGGCTCGATTTTAACGGGGCGATCTCGGTGTCCCAGGACCTGCCTTCCGGGTCGCACTCGGTCCAGGTCACCGCGCCCGCGGGCTACTACCCGGCCCAGGACCCGAACCGGCCCGACCAGCCGGACAATCCCAAGAACCTCACGTACGGCAATCCGCGCAACCTGCCCTCCGGCACCCTGTACGCGGGCTTCCAGTTCATGCCCTACGTGGTCATCGACGGGCAACTCCTCGACGCGCACGTGGGCGCCCACGTGGAAGACGCCGTGGTCAAGTTCACGGCCACCAGCGGAAAGATCAGCGGCCAGGTCTACGACGGCTATCCCAACTTCGCGACCTACGAGACGCCCTGGCTCTCCGAAGCGGACGGCGATTTCCCGGACGAGGTGCTCCTGCCGCCGGTGACCTGGAACCTGCTCGTCGAGAAAACGGGCTACTCCAACCTCGTGGTCGCCGGCGTCATCCCGTCGCCGCCTTCCGGGATCTCCCGCGACCTTGGCGTCTTCCGGATGTACCCGGTGGACCTGGACGGCGACGGGCTGGCGGACACGTGGGAGGACGATTGCTTCCCGCCCGGCTACACCGTGCTGCCGGGCGAGGACGACGACGAGGACGGCGTGGACAACGAGGGCGAATACTTCGCCGGCACGCACCCGATGAATCCCGACAGCACCCTCGGCGACGACGTCGTCCTCGGCCCCCAGGAGGCCGGCTGGCGCCTCGCGTGGCCGGTCGTTCCGGGGCGCGCGTACGGGGTCGAGCGCGAAAGCGACCTCGTCACCGGCGTCTGGGCGAGGGTGTCCGGAATTCAAACCGCGGGCTTCGGGCAGACGAGCATGGAGTGGACGGATTCCTCCGCGGCCGCCCCGCCGCTCTACTACCGGCTCACCGTGATCCCGCCTCCCGGCGATTAGGCCATGCAAGAGGCTCTTATACGTCGCCCCCGGCGGCTCTTCGCCGCTGGAGCGAACTTCGTTTTCCCCGCCCTCCTGATCCTGGCGATCTACGCGGCCCTGGTCCTGGTCCTGCCGTCCCGCGTGTTCTGGTCGCCGGACGAGGGCTGCAAGTTCATCCAGATGAGCGGCTGGTCCTTCGAAGGCCGCCCGGCCTATTCGCTGCCGTACCCGGGAAAGGACCGGGATCCCGGGTGGACATACTACCCCGCCGCCGCGATTTATCCGCGCCCGGCGCGGGATTCGGACCCGGTGCGCTTCTGCTGGCCGGTCTGGTTTCCCGTCCTGTCGCGCCTCCCATACGCGCTCTTCGGGATTCGCGGACTGTATCTTTTGCCGATGCTCTCCGGGCTCGCCTGCGCGGCGTGGGCGGCCTTCCTGGCCCGCCGCCTGCGGCCGGGAGGCGGCCCCGTCGCGCTGCTCCTGGTCGGGCTGGCCAGCCCGGTGTTTTTCTACAGCCTGCTCTTCTGGGAACACACGCTGGCCGCCGCCCTGGCGTTGTGGACGCTGGCGGCGATCACGGTCCGCGTGGCCGATGACAAGCCGCTAACCGGGTGGCGCCTCGTTCTCACTTTTCTTCCCCTCGCGGCCGCCGTCGCGCTTCGCTACGACATGCTGATGTTCCTCGTCGCCCTCGCGGCCACGCTGGCCGTATTTCCGCCGGGCTCGCGGGAGGGCGGCCGGGGTAGAGCGCTCGTGGGCCTGGTCGCGGCCCTTCTCGCACTATGGGTGGCGGGGGCCCTGCTGCGGGGCGCGGTCACGGTATTCTCGCGCGAGGCCGGCGTGGCCTTTCCCGCCTACGGCGAATTGGGCACGGCCTTTCGCGAGCGCCTTTCCGTCTGGCGGGAGACCCTCGCCGAGGCGCCCGATCTCCTGCGGTGCGTCCTTATTAATGACGAAGCCGAGTTCGGGTGGCCCCTGCCGCGGCCCGTCGGCTGGCTGGTCCTGTCGGGCCTGGTGATCGGTTTGCTTTCCATGGCCCTGCCGGCGGGCGCATGGCGTGCCGGCAGTTGGCTGGCCGGGGCCTGGATCCTGGCCGGGGCCTCGTTCGGCGCGTTGGCGCACGCCGAACGCTACCGCGCCCTGCACGGCCTCTTTGTGGCCGCGCCATGGATGCTGATCGCGGCCCTGCCGCCGTCCCCGGCCGCGTCGGCGCGCGGGTTGCGTTTCCTGAAAATCCTCGGGCTGGTCTATCTCGCGGCGTTCGCGGGCGTCTCGTGGCTGGTCGGCCGGCCGAACGGCGGCCCGGAATGGGGCTCGCGCTTCGCGCTGATCACCTATCCCCTCTGGGCCTCGGTCGCGGGAGCCGCGGCCGGGCGCGGGCCCCGCCGCGCCGGGCTCGCGTCGGCCCTGGTCCCCGCGACGCAGGTCATCCTGGTCCTGCTCGGCTTGGGTCTTTCGCTGCGGGGCCTCCACGAAATCCGCGCCACGAAGCATGATCTCGGCGGCTTGCAAAAGGAACTGGACCCGCGGGTTCCCGTGGTCACGGACTTATGGTGGCTTTCCTCGGCCCTCGCGCCGTGGTCGGTCCGGCATCCCGTGTTCACCCTCAACCCCGGCGCGTCCCTGCCGGGCTGGATCGAGCAGGTCGGGTCACGCGAGGGCTCCTTCCAGTACGTCGGGTACCGCGCGCCGGCGCTCGACCCGCGCGCGGGCGTCCCGCTGACGCCGCGCCGCCTCATGACGCGCCACGGCTTCGTGATCTGGACCGTGGACGCGGCGGCCCCTCCGCCCTGATCTACAGGCTGTCCGGCCGGAACGGCCGATCCAGCCGCGCGAGGTCTATCCGGCCCGAACTGCGTTCCCAGAGCACCACGCCCCGCTCGAAGACGTGGAGGCGGAACTCGCCGAAGAACAGGGAGTGTTCCCCCTCGAGGGGCGCGCCCAGGTCGCGGGCCGTCTTCGACGTGGAGCAATACACCGAGATATCGCCGACGGGCGCCAGGCGGGACGGCTCGCGCGCCAGTTGCAGGGCCTCCTGCAGCCCGTTGGCCTGCGCCAGGGTCAGCCCCCGCTCGAAGGCCCGGAGGCGCAGCGCGCCGTCGAAGAGGCTCACCTCCCGCTCCGTCAGCGCCGGCCCCAGCCCGATGGCGTTGTTCGGCGTGCGCCGGTCGAAGGCCGCCCACTTCGCGATGAGCCGCTCGTAGCGCGTGACGCCCGGCCCGCGGAGCTCATAGCCGAACCCCCGCGGCTCCGCGTGGGTCACGGTGAGGCGGACTCCCGGGCCGGACGCCGCCCCGCCCGCGCTCTCCTCGAGGCCCAGCATCACTTCCGGGATTTCCTTGAAGGGCGTCTTGAACTCGACGTAGCCCCAGGCGGACGTGCTGTCGGCGGACGCCGCGAGGGCGTGCGCGCAGAGGTCGACCTGCCCGCGCTCGATGTGCGTGCCGTGCCGGGCCAGTCGCTCGATGTCCTTCCGGGCCCGGCCCGTCTGCCGGACGGAAAAAAACAGCAGCAGCGCGAGCAGGCCGCAGAGGAGGGCCAGGCCGTGCAGCGCGGTCGGGCCGGACTTCTCTCCGGCGGGCGTTTCCGGGACGGGGTCGCTGTTCATATGGGTTCCTTTCCATGGTGCGATTCGGTATGCGCGGTCGCGCGGGGCCGGCGGGGCTCGACCCGGTAGCCGTCGCTTCCGATCAGGGCGTGAAATTCCACGGTGCCGTCGGCGAGCGCCTCGGGCACGGTGGAGTACACCGGGCGATTCTGTTGCAGGGCCTGGCGCACCAACTCGCGCCCCCGGGCGGGGCCGAGAAACACCAGGTTGTGCAGGGTGATGTCCGGCCGGCGGCCCTCGACGTGCTGGAGGTATTCCAGGATGGGCACGTGTTCCCACATGCCGAGGAACACGGCGTCGGGTTTCATCGCGCGCAGCAGCGCCTCGCCGGTCTCGCGGGCGGAGGTGTCGCGGCTCAAGTCGACGTAGCGGAAGTTGAAGGTCAGCAGGCTGGCGACCAGCAGGGCCGGGATCGCCCGGACGAGCCGCGGCGCGGGGTGGCCGTGCTCCAGGCTGCGGACCATCAGGACGAAGCCCCAGGCCGCCCAGGCCGCGAGGGGCAGGTAGGCCGCCGAGTACATCAGGTCCTTGTCCACCGCGCCGTACGTGAGGTAGAAGCCCACGTGCCCCGCGAGCATCAGCCCGAGCGCGACCTGCCGCCGGGGCTGGCGCCGCCACCCGTACCCGAGGCCGGCCGCGGCCAGGCCGATGCCCACGACGCCGAAGTTGCTCACGGCCTGGTGCAGAAACGCGCGCAACTCGTGCAGGTATGCCGCCGGCGTGACCGCGCCCATCGCCGTCCGGAACATGCCGCCGCTGATCATCCAGGCCAGGCCGGGCAGGGTGGCCAGGTCGACTTCCGGGAAATAATCCCGCACGTAGTCCATGGGCGGGAGCGCCCGGTGGCGCAGGGGCAGGTAGGCGAAGACCAGGATCACGCCCGCCAGGCCGCCGGCGGCCGCCGCCAGCAGCGCCCGGGGCCGCCGCCCGGCGCCGGCGGGGGCGGCGAGGACCCACCAGGCCATCCCCGGCAGCATGAGGATCAGCGAGACGTGGTTGCCCAGCCCCGCGCCGAAGACAAAGGCGGCCGCCGCGAGCCGCGCGGGCCGCGGATGCTCGTCCCAGCGCGTCAGCAGGTAGAGCAGCAGGGCGACGAAGAAAGAGTGGACGGCGTAGATCTCGGCCACGACCGCCCAGACCCAGTAATAATAGGAAAAGGCCAGCAGCAGGGCGGCGGCCAGGGAAAGCCCCGGGCGGCCGGTCCAGCGCCGCAGGCAGGCGAACAGGAGGCTGACCGCGCCGGCGGCGATCACACCGGACATCAGGTTCATCCGGTACCCGACGTCGCCGACCGGCAGCAGGCAGAAGAGCCGGCCCAGCAGCAGGTACAGCGGGCAGCCGGGGCTGTGCACGATGCCCAGCAGCCGCGCCCCCGCCGTGAGCTCGGCGCTGTCCAGGCCGTACAGCGTCGGCGCCATGGTCCGCAGGTAGACCGCGAGCGGGAGGAGGAAGGCGAGCGCCGTCAGGCCGTGTTCCGGTTTCGCGCGGGGGGGGCTGGTGTCCGGCCGTTGCATGCGTGCCTTTCGCCGCCGGGCGCGCGGCGCTTCATTTCACGTGAAGCCGGTAGAAGCGCGACGGGCAATTCTCCGGCAACTCGTCCTCGAGCACATTTTCCTCCCCGGGCTCTATCTGGTACGTTTGCAGCACCTGCCACGTCTCATCCATCAGGCTCGTCTTGTACTGCAGCTCCACGGTCATGGTGTTCGTCGCGACGACGTGGAAGGACACCTGGCTGGTCCCGCTGACCGCGGGATCGGCCAGGAACGGGTACAGGTTCTCGTCCGCGCTCGCGACGGTCAGCCACGAGAACGGCCGGTACTTCACGCCCACGAGCAGGGAGGTCAGCGCCATGTTCGCCAGGCAGAACAGGCCCAGGATCGCCGCCAGCTTGCCGATGCTTCGCATGGTTCACCTCTCGTTGGGTTCCAACCGCATGGATGGATTTCTACCCCTCCAGTCGCGGGCGGCGGGCACTTCGTGCGGTTTTTTTACAGGGCCGCGCGGACGGCGGCGATGGCGGCGGGCGGGTCGGTGTAGAGGAGGGACCGGAGGCCGCAGGCCTCGGCGCCGGCGACGTTCTCGGGGCGGTCATCGAGGAACAAACAGTCCTCCGCCCGCAACCCGAGACGTTTCAGCGCGCGCTCGTAGAAAAATCGCTCCGGCTTGACCGCCCCGATCTCGCAGGAGATCACCGCGCCGCGGCGGAAAGCCAGCGAGGGGAAATCCGCGAACATCCGCGGGAAGTGCAGCACTCCCGCGTTGGAGGCCAGGTAGACGGGCCGGCGCGCGGACAGCTCGCGGGCGAATTCGATCATCGGCGGGTTCTCGGAGAGGACGTGGTACCAGGCGTCCACGAAGGCCGGGTAGTCGCCGCGAAACCCCGTGACCCGGACGAAGTGACGGTAGAACTCCTCCGGCGACACGCGGCCCCGCTCGTATTCCGCGAGCATCGGGTCGCGCTCGACCAGGCCGAAGAAGGACCGGTTGTTCAGGCCGAGCGCGGGATCGCACAAGGGCAGGATGCGCTCGATCGCGGGCCCGTAGTCCAGGTTCAGCAGCACGCCGCCGATGTCGAAAAGCAGGGATCGAGTCATGATCCTATCCTACCGGCAAACGCGGCGCCGTCAAACCGGGGCCGTGCGTTGACACCGGGCTGGAGGCGGGGGTAGTCTGGCCGCGATCCGAAGGAATCCATGACGCCTTGCCGATGCATCGGCCGTATCCTCCCGCCGGCGGCGGTCCTGCTGGCGCTGGCGGTGTGCTCCGCGGCCGCGGCGGAGACCCTGCGCATCCTGCGGGTGCAGCACCAGGCCCTGAACTCCCGCCGCGAGTCCCCCGCGCTGATGCCGGACCGGCTGGGCCCGGCCGACCCGGCTCCGGCCGCCGGCGCGGAGCGGTTCCGGGTCTACTGGCACGCCGGCGAGGACGGCAGCCCGCCGGGCACGGTCGTGACGTTCGAATTCCGGCAGGCCTACCGACCGCTCATCCAAACGCTTTTCATCCAGTACCCTTTTAAGGTAAAAGGAGAACGGTGCGCGACGTTCGAGGTCGCGGAGCCGACGGTCCGGCGGGGCGGGCGCGTGGTGGCGTGGCGCGTCCGGATCCTGCGGGGCGGGCGCCGGCTCGCGGAGCGGACGTCGGACACGTGGGAACCCTGACGAGGAACAGCGCATGCCGGGCAGCGATGGAATACAGGTGGCGATCCGGGCCCCGTTGGCCTTCATCCGCGTCGTCGGCCGCGGCTCGTTCAAGATCAGCGCCTCGTTCAAGGAGTTCGCGATCCATGCCCTGGACTCCGGGTGCCGGCGGCTCGTGCTGGACATGATCGAGTGCGTCGGGATGGACAGCACGTTCATGGGGGTCCTCGCCGGGCTGGCCTTCCGCCTGCGCGGGGTGCCGGAGGGGCGCATCGTGATGGTCAACCTGAACCCGCGCACGCGCGGCCTGCTCTCGACGCTCGGGTTGGACGAGGCGGTCGAGGCGCACATGGCGGGGGCGACGCCGCCGGACCTCGAGCCCTTCCTCGCCGGCCCCCGCGCCCTCGCGGACCTGCCCGTGGAGGAGCGCGGCCAGGCCGAGACGGCCCGGACCATGCTCGAGGCGCACGAGAACCTCGTGCGCCTCTCGCCGGAGAATCTGCCGAAGTTCAAGGACGTGCTGACCTTCCTGCGCGAGGACCTGAAAAAGGGCGGGGGCCCGCCGGCCGGCGCGCCTTGACCGGTTCGCCCCTCCGCCGAGTGGGCCTTGATTGCGCCGCGGCGGTGGGCTAGGATGGATTCGTACTGGAGGAACTATGAGGGAATGCATCATTCAGACGGAGCAGCGGGACGACCTGGATATCCTGCACCTGGACGGCGCGCTGGATGCCTATTCCTTCCCGAGGCTGGAGACCGCCTTGAGCAAGCTCCGCGAACAGCACCGGAAACGGGTCGTCCTCGCTTGCGGCGGTCGGGACTACATCAGCCGCGCGGCGCTGCGCACGCTCCGCGGGTTCGCCC
>JAGNIJ010000065.1 GCA_018001225.1 Kiritimatiellia bacterium
GACGGTAGTATCTCCTATCTGCGCCATAGGCCCGCCCCAGACCGTTATCCCGTGGTTTTGCTCCAATGGACCCCCATTCGGAAAGTTTGACCGCACAAAAACGGAAACTTTGAAATCCTCACCACAGTTCCCGGAAAATAGCTTGCATCCTGGCCGCCGTCCTGTAGAGTTCACGCACTGACTGCGGGGTGGAGCAGCCCGGTAGCTCGTCAGGCTCATAACCTGAAGGTCGTTGGTTCAAATCCAACCCCCGCTACCAATTTTTCGGGCCTGAAATGATGAATTTCAGGCCCGTTTTTATTGGCTTTTCTGAACTTGTCCCAAAAATGCGCCTTCATTGAAACGTCAAGAAATAAAATGAAATTTCTCGAACATTTACACACACATTCACACACACAAGGTCAGAAATCAGCCCGGCAGCTCGTCCGGTTTGCGCACTGAAGAGCTATGGTCCAACTTTTTTTCGGAGAAAGTTGCCCCTCTGTGTGTGTGATGTGTGTGTGGAACGGACGGTCAGATGAGCCGCCTGAACTCAAAGAACTCGATGGGCTCAACCAGGCTCTGGATCCCCGCAGGCGCAGGAGGCGGCATCAACTCGGTGGGCATGAGGCGCGCGTATTTCTGCCAGGCTTCCTCCCAGTTGCCGAAGCCCCACTTGGCGTGATGCGTCATGTTCTCGTAGATCGCCCTCGAGGGCCTCGTGGCCTCGTGCATGACCGTGAGCTTGATCTCACGCGCCTGTTGCCGGCGCAGGGCCGCGGCCCCGGCGAACTTCGGCGTGGCGGCGCTGGTCCCTGACCACAGACACCAGCGGCCCGTGGCGTCCGGCGAGTAGACGCGATCGCCCCACATCACGCAGAGAACCCCTGCCCCGTCGCCTGACCACGCCGCCGGCTTCCCGGACCGGTGCGCGGCGCCGATGATGCAGCAGTCGGCCAGGAGCCGTTGCGGGTAGACGATATCGTCGTCTTTGTCGTTGTCATCGTCGTTGCCCGCGGCGCCGACATCGAGGGACCCGATCTCGGCCTGGAGCGCGGCGTACCGCTGGGCCCAGTCGGCCCATTCGATCTGGGCGTAGTACTCGCCCATGATGTCGTCCATGTCCCACTGGCCCCAGGACCGCGAGACCACGTCCGGCCGCTCCTCCCGGATCACGTCGAGGATGCGTTCCTCGGAACCGGGGATGAACCGGGCGTTCTGATCGAAAATGCGGCAGAAGACCAACTCGACCTTATCGGTCAACTCTCCGGCCAGTATCGCCGCCTGGGCGGGCAGCGCCAGGAGCCAGCCGCAAAGCGAGCCGTGTTCGTGGCATTTTGTATCCCGCCACTTCTCGGGCGTGGGCGTGCCGCGCATTTCGATACTGGGCAGGAGATCCCGGTACTGGGCCTGGATGCGCTCACCCTGGGAGTCAATGCATAGGAGCTTCACTGGGCACCTCCGACATAGCCCTCGCCATTGTGGTCCGGCGTCGTGTCCCAATCGTAGCCCTTCGGCGTGCCGCAGCCGGCCAGCAGCAGGGCGGCAAGAATGGCGCAGAGGATCTTCATCGGCCCCTCCGTGCACGCTGGGCTGTTTCCTCGGTAGACGCCGGCGCCGCAGGCGTGCTGCTCTGGTTGTTGTTCACCGTGGAGTTGTCCATGAAGTACACGGGCGAGTTGTCGCCGGTCTGGATCGTGTAGGCCGTGGTGCTGTGCGTGGAGCTGCTCCCGCCGCTGTCCCCCAAGGCGTCATAAACCAGGTAGCCGGCCCCAAGATCGAGGACGGCCGCGAAACTGTGCATGAAGGGATGCTCGGTGACCTCGTCCAGAGCGAACAGGTCCACCCCCACCATGACCGACTTGCCCTCTACCTCGACGCGGACCGCGTCATGACGCTGCAGGAGCTGGTTCGTCAGCGCCGTGGCGCAGCCGGAGCTCAACAGGAGCCCCGTAGCGAACAGGAACGGGATCAGCTTTTTCATGGCGTTCTCCTAATCGTTCTTCGGATCACGGATACACGGCCGCTCGGCCAGGTTCTTCGAGAGGTTGTTGAGGGAGTCCGCGACCTTATCGAGGCTGGCCCGGTAATCCGCGCCCTGCCGGTACATGAGGTAGACGCAGAAGCAGCACACCGCGCCCAGGACAACCGTCACGGGCCACTTGCTCACGGCCTCGATGGCCTCGGGCGAAGCCGGAGCGGCGCTGGCCAGGGCGGCCAGGCTGCCGGCGGAGAATGCGATAGCTTTGGTAATCATGGGATCCACCTGTAGCGCCAAAGCAACCCCCAGCGGCCCGTGGCCGGCCGGTTCGAGATTCCGCCATACGTGAAGGAAGAGAACGGCCCCGCGTTGGTGTAGTAGCAGGAGGGGCCGATCACCACGCCGGCCTGATTGGTCAACTCCCCGGCCGTGTAGTCGTGGGTGATGGTGAACAGCTTGGTCGTGGTCGTGGCCGACGTGAGGGGATCGAATACCACATTCTCCATCCACCAGACATAGGGCGCGGCATTCGACCAGGACACCGGGGAAACGGCCCGGTACTCGAAAATGCAGTTGGTGTGGCCGATAAACGAAATGGGCTGGGGCCGCATGTCATAGAGCACAGCGGGGGCCGAAGAGACATCGGAGCCGACAAAGGCGAGCATATCCCAGCCGGAAAGCCCGGTGATGGAGTTATTGGTGACGCCGAACAGGAGAGCCACCCCCGCGCCGGCTCGTTGGACATAAAGCCCGCCACCGCCCCCAGACGACGAGGGGCTGAGTTGAATCCGCCACTCCGTGCTGGCCTCGGAAGCGGGCGGGAACGCCTGGGCCCACTCCCCCGTTCCGAACGTGGCGCGGTAGTGGACGGCCGTGGCGCCGTCGAGGTAGAGCGACCCGCGAATGAGCGCCGAATGGTCCACCAGGTTGAAGGTGTCCGGCCCGATGCTGATGCGGTTGGTGGGATAGCCAGTCATGTAGCCGGTCGGCGAAGGGAACTCGGCCGAGGGCGACGTGCAGGTGTTGCAGCCGTAGATCAGCGTCTCGGGCACGTCCGCACGGGCCCGATAACCGATGGCCATGTTCGAAGCCGAGCCCAGGGCATGATAGCCGATGGCCACACCGGAGTCGGAGCCATTGGCGCCAGAACCCAGAGCCGCGCCGTAGCGGCCGCCCCCGGCGCCCATGCCCACCGCAACGCCCGAATCGCTCACACTGGCATCCGCACCGATCGCCGTGCCGTTGGTGCTCGCCCGGGACGTGTAGCCGATCGCGGTGGCGGACGGGCCGGCGTCGGCGTACCAGCCCAGCGCGGCCCCCTGCCCCTGTGCCGACGCACGGAAACCCGCCGCAAGGCCATAGACCGAACGGGCATCCGCGCCGATTGCGACCGAGTAATTATCGGCAGCAGCCTGATAGCCCAGGGCCACGCCGTAGGTGTGCCCGGTGGCGTTGTAGCCCATGGCAACGCCATGATCGTTGCCGTTGGCCTGGTAGCCCACGGCCGCCCCATAGAGGCTGCCCACGCTGTAGAACCCCAGGACTGAACCGTACGTCGAGCCGTTGGCGTGGGAGCCGATGGCGAAGCCGCCGGCATCCGAGTTGGCCCAGGTGCCGATGGCCACGGCATCGCCGGAGCCCACGGCGCTGTTGCCGATAGTGACAAGCTCCCCGGCCCGGAAAGCGGTCCAGAACGGGTCCACTTCGGTAAGCTGGGTGCCGGGGTTCTCGGGCTTGACCCAGGCCGCAGGGGCGGCCGTGGCGCCCAGGAACAGGGCCAGCAGTGCCGCCAATACGGGCAGCGTGCGCTCGGCAGGCCGCTCTGGCTCGGGGTTGTAGCGGGGCGATGGACCGCCCTCGATGATGCCCGAGGTCACAAGGTAGCGGCCGTACACGAGCGTCCGCAGCGTGATCTCGGCCCGGATCATGGATTGGTTGGCCTCGGGGGCTACCGAGACGCCCATCTCCATGCAGAGCGTGAAGAAGATCATCGTCTCGGCCTGTCGCAGCAGCGACAGCGGTATCTTGCTCTCGTCCTCGTCGAGCTGGTTGACCGGATTGGACGCGACCAGGGCGCGGATCTCCGCCGCCGTGTTGGCAATGATCGCGGCCAGGCGCCCGGCCTTGTCGGGATGCTCCACGAGCCAGGCGTCATAGAGCGGCCGGAGCTCCGTGGGGAAGTCCGTCAGGATCAGCGCTTCATTTAGGGCTACCCATTCCATATTCAGCACAAGGGGCCGGGAACGTGTTACCGCCCCGGCCCCCTTCTCCAGTTACCGACCCCGATCAGGAGGCCGAGATGTTCAACCGCACCGCCGCGGCCGTGTTGGTCACCTTCACGTCCTCGGACCAGTCGAACTTCGCCACTTCGACGCGGCCGTCGTCCCGGACGTACGAACTCGGGACCATGTAGTTGTTCATGAGCCGGAAGGTCTTCATGAAGCTCGGGTCCAGCCGCGACGGCTGGGGCATCCGGGTGAAGACGAGGACCGTCGAGTCCAGCAGGAAACTGTAGTCGGCGGCCTTGCCCTCGGGCTGCGTGTCGTAGACCATGTACGAGGTCCGGACCTCCGGGCTCCCGATGAAGAGCTGGTTGGCCGACTGCTCGGACGGGACCGCGAGGCCCACACCGGCCTTGCCGCCGGAACCCACGACAAAGCGGTTACGGACCGCCGCGGCGTTCTTGAAGATCTTCCAGGCGGTGGCGCCGAAGAGCACGCCCACGTTCATGACCGAGCCGAACGCGCAGGCCTTGATGACCTGAAGGATCGAAGTGTCCACGTCGGCGACCGGGTCGGACGAGGCGTCCCAGACCTTGGCCGTGCCGGCGCCCACCGCCTCGAGGGCGGCGTCGATGACGCGCTTCTCGTGCGACAAGGCCGCAACCTGGGCGATGGCGACCGCACCCTCGCGTAGCATGTTCATGATCCCGTCGGCCTCGAGCTGCTCCAGGTTGTCCACGGGATAGTCGAGCGCGTGGGGCTCGCAGTTGTAGGTGTCGTCGGACACCTCGAACTTGAGCTCCGTGGCCCGGCCGCCGAGCGCGCGCAGCGTATCGGGGATGCGGAAGCGGTTCTTCTCGGTGTACTTCTTGTACCGGCCGACGGACTTGGAGACCGGGACGGTCGGGGCGAGGAAGTCGGCGACGGGCATGACGGAGTCCTGGGCTACGCCCTGTGCGAACTCCTTCAGGACCGGGTCGCTGCTGATAGAGGCGAGTCTGCTCATGGTGGTGTTCCTTTCGTGGCTTACGGGGCCTGGGTGAGGGTCTGGCCGACGCCCTTGTAGAGGATCAGGGTATTGGTAACGGCGTTGGCCGTGGACTGCGGCACGCTATACCAGACCTGCGTTACCGTGGTGCCGCCGGTGATGCCGCCGGTCAACGTGGCGGCCCCATCCACCGTGGCGGCGCCGAGGACCTTCAGGACGGCCGTGGTCGCGGTGCCGCCCACGACTTGGTTGCCGGTGATCGCGGCGTTACCGGACACGGTGGCGTTGCTGGTGATGGCCACGTTACCGGGGAAGCTGACCGCGACGCTGTAGATGTTGGACATCACCTGCGTACGGACGCCTTCGCGGAACGAACTCTCGGGATCGGCGGCAAACGCGAAGAACGCGGCGACCACCAGGAGGACTGCGGTCAGGGTAAGGATGCGGTTCATGATGGATTCCTTTCGGGGTTAGATCACCGTGACGAAACCGAGGCTCGCGGCCCGCATAAGAACCAGCTGGCCGTCCACGCCCGAGGACTCGGCGATGCCGAGCACCCGGTAGGTGCCCGCGGCCGCGGGCAGGGCCCGGACCTTGCCCTTCTTAGCGGCGGTCCCTGCCCCATCGGCCAGGACTAGCTTGTCGCCGGGGTTGCAGGTGCCGTCCAAAACGACGCGGTAGTTCTGGCCGGCCTGGATCGGGTCCACGGACACGTTCTCCGCATCGGCCGCGCCTTCCAGCAGCAGGTAGACCGCCGCGTCGTCGTTGGCGGCGGGCAGTTTCACCTCGGGCACGCCGGTATCATGCGTCAGCATGACCAGGCGGTCTTCCATGCCGGTCAGGTCTTCGCCCGCGAGGACGACAAAGCGGCCGGTCTTCACATTGGTCTGGCTCATTGCTCGATCTCCCTTTCGGCCCTGGAGAACGCCAGGGCATACGGAATCTTCTCGGTGCTGCGGATCTGGTGGGCGCGATTGCGGATCGCCACCGCGCGGCTGATGCTGGCGGCCGGGCTTTCCTCGGCCAACTCGGACACGGTCCGGGCGACCACGAGCCGGTTGCGGAACAGCGGCTTCGCCTCGGGCTTGGGTTCAGTCGCCGGCGCCGGCTTGGCCTCGTCCCGGACCTTGCGCAGGCCCAGGAGAATGCCCAGCGTCTCGTCACGGTTGTGCAGGAGCGAGGACTTCCAGAACTCCCGTCTCTCGTTCGGAATCAGGTCCTCGAAGTCGGCCAGATAGCGGTTGGCGACTTCGTCTTCCATCGCTACCGCATCGCCCAGGAGTTCGTTGTACTTCTGCTGCAGCGCGTCGTACTTCTGCTGGAGCCCGGCGATCAGTTGGACGAGGGCCGCGATGATGTCCGTCTCGGTCGCCGTCTCGGGGAGCTTCAGCATCTGCTTCAGCTGCGCCAGGTCCACCTTCTCGGGGGCCGGCGTCTCGGTCGGTTGCTCTGCCATGTTCGTGTCCTTTCCCGGGCAAAAGAAAAAGGCGGCAGATGGTGGTTTGGCACCAAACTGCCGCCTTTCTCTGGGATGCCTCGCGGCGGATCAGGCCGCGCGGTTGCCCTAAAGCTCTGTGGTTAGATTCGGTCTCTCATTGTGGGTATGCTTACTACATCGCCGCTGTATTGTCAAGGGTTATTATTTGCTGGGGCCGTGGAGGCACAGGAGTAGAATGGCATAGGGGTTGGAGGCTGAAGACCCTTGGTGAGAATCGAACGATACATAACGCGCTTGGGATGGCCGCGTTATGATTAGACCTTCTGAAAACACAAGGAAAGGACTTAATTTCTTTTTGCGTTGAGGAAAAGACATGAAGCCATTTCTATGCATCTTAGGATTTCACAAATGGAAAGATTGCCGTTGCACACGATCGGGCAAGCATACGAGTTGCTGGGCCCGCCGCGATCAGCACAAATGGGATCCCTGTGGACGAATTTGTCTTGTCTGCGGCATCACACGTGATGTGCCTGAATCTATCCACACATGGGGTGAGTGCGCTTGCACACGATGTCGACTGCCGCGATATCTGCACCTCGAACGAAATCTGCCTTACGGATTTACTTTGTGGATGATCCGAGTTCCGAACGGAGAGCAGCGGCACCATCTTCTTTCATGCCATGACTGGGGGCCATGGACACCGGGGCGAGAACAGGTTCCCGGCCGGGCGCCCGATTTCCGCATCTGTCGGCGGTGCGGCTGTCGCCATGTACGAGGCGGGATTCCAGATGATGGAGAGAGGTTGTATGAACGCTAACAGAGCATCAGAAAGGCAACAGACGCCAATCGAGCGCCCCATGTATGGCCTTGGATAGTTCAGTCAGCAGCAGGGCACACGACCGGCCGGCAACTTCGCATTTGGCTACGGCTGATCTACCCGGAAAGGTTTATGGACCTTCCCCCTCCAGTTCTTCGGCCCCTTCTTGTACGCCTGATGGACGCCCTGGCCGGCGAGAAATGCATTCCATGAAATCGGGATACTGGAGGGCAGCTTGCTTCCCACTGAGTTTCCCGCAGGTTATGATGGCGGACTCGATCTTGCCTTTGAGCATCCGTTCGCTATCCTGATCCTCCGAAAGGGGACTTGAACCACATCAGTTCATGCATGTGCTGGGTGCACACAAGAAAACGGAGGGTATTTGACGTTCCGCTGGGACCCTCAGCCTCGACGTTCGGCCTCGAAAACATGGAAAGGAGTATACCGATGAAGCGTAGCATTCTCGTGGTGACGCTTGCGCTGGGCATGTGCGGCATGATGACCGGCTGCGATGGAAACGGTGAGGACGGGTACGGTCTCGACAGCTTCTCTGCAACTGGAATTGATCCGGAGACTGGGGCCTATTCCTTCAGCCAAGAGGGCCACTTTGCCGTCATTGTAGATTGGTCTACAGGCATTCGATCTCTGCGATTCTCGCGGGACGGGTTTCGGTTTGACAACATTCCTATTCAGAACGGTACGTTCTTTATGGAGCATGGCGAAGTCAATGGAACCGATTGCCCTACAGACGGGTACGCGATCAGTGGTCATTTCGTCACTTCGACACGTGCCGAAGGGCGGGTCGCATATGCGACTGACTGCGAGGTGACAAGCCGACAGGACTTCACCGCGCAGAGATGACATGGGCCCCACCATGCCTCGCACCTTACGAATCACCCGCGGCGGGTTAGGCAAAGGTTAGGGCTGTCATAAAGAGGTAACAAATGAGAATCATAAATGCGTACGTGGTTACCGTTCTGACGTCCGCCTGCTTGCTAGGTTGCGCGAACCATCGGAATGAGTCCAAACCCAGGACCACACAAAAGGGCCAGATGCCGGAGTCCTTTCAGAGAGACATGGATTTCGAAGATGCCGTCAAGAACGGCGATCTCCAGAAGGCTGAGGCGCTCATCAAAGCTGGAGCTGACGTCGACAGGAACGGAAATTCCTACGGGTGGAAAGTGCTTCACTATGCAACACTCGCGACCAATGTTCCCATGATGACACTACTCATCAAGAGTGGCGCTGATCCCAACGCCCGAGACTGGCATGATGGCATCACTCCCTTACATCTTGCCGCATCACATCGCAACCTTGTGGCCGTCGAGGCACTCCTTGCGTTAGGAGCATCAGTTAACGAGCTTACCGACGAGAATTACTACGGTGCCTTCGGAGTGCCTCGTCAAGTCAACGAGAAGTACTCTGGGGGTGGGAGCATACAGAAGACGCAGTTCCGTTCCCGCGTGCTTCAGGGTGCGACGGCGCTTCATTTTGCCGCCGCGCTTGGTGATACGGATCTAGCGCAGTTGCTCTTGAAACACGGGGCGGACAGGTCTATCCGCGATTCACTTGGGCACACCCCGGCAGAACTTGCGCAAGAGAATGGCCACGATGCATTAGCGGAGATCCTCGAATCGACTGGAAATGCAGGCTCCGAATCGGGGCCCCGTGACTGACTGAGGGTTACACAATCAGCCACGGATCCCACGCCACCCGGCATGCGGATTAGTATTCGGCTACTTTTGATCTATCCGCAACGGCTTATAGACCTTTCCCCGCCAATTCTTCGGCCCCTGCTTGTAAGCCTGGTAGACCCCCTGCCCCGCCAGAAATGCGTTCCAGGAAATCGGTATGCTGGACGGCAACTTGCCGCCCACGGTGTTACCATAGGCCATGAGGCCGACACCGGCCGCCTGCGACGGGCTGTAGAGCTTCTTCAATTCCGAGGCGTCGCGGTACCTGATGGCCTTTGAGACCGTGGAGGCCGCGAACTTGCCGAAGCCCGCAATCGCAGGCGTGAAGCTGTGGAGCGACTTGCCAGCCATGTTGAAGGGCTTCTGCTTCGCCCGCTCGACCTGGAGGCGGTCCGCTTCCTTATCGGTGATGTGGCCGGCTTTCCGCGCGGCCTCGATGGTGTCGTACTGGTATTCCTGGTAGGCCCGCTCCGCGAGGTCCTTGGTGTACTTGCCGCCCACATAGAACCGCGTCTGCTTCTCGACGGGATTCCCGAGCGTACCCGTGGCGAACATGACCGCGCGCTTGAGCGGTGTGTCGGTGATGTCGGCGTCCGGGTTCAGGACGAAGGGCTGGCCCTGGGCGAAGGCGCGTTCCATATCGCGGCGATAGTTGTCCTTGATCCCCTGCTCGGCCGTATGGACCGCCGTGGCCCCGGCTGCAACATACGCGGCGCGGGCGAGCGAACCGATCGCATCCTTCTTGAGTCTCGTGGCCTTGGCGTCGACCTTGCCGGCCATCTTGACCAAGTGCGCGGCGGACCGCCGTGACCCCGCGAGCCCGGCCTCTGCCGCAAAGAACTTCCCGGCGCCTTCCTGGTACATTCGTTCAGCCGACGGCCAGAACGCGCGCGCGCCCTTGTGCGAGGTGCCGAGCACCTCATGGGCCTTCCACTTCATCCAGTCATGCTGCGACTGGGCCACCCGCGCGATTTTCTCCGCCTGCGAGCGCAACTCCGCCGCGCGGCCGGTGAGCCCCTGGGAAAGCTGGTATTTCTTCAAGGCGCCCGGCATCTCGGCAAACTGCTTGATTTCCGCTCCAGTGAACCCCGCAACCGCGTTGTACGCCCTGGCGACCCAACCGAGCGGCGTCTTGATCACGCCGGGAGTCTTGCCGGCGACTGCGGCCTGGGCGGCCTTGATCTTGTCACCGGCCGCGCCCAGCGCTTCGCCAAGGCGGAACATGCCCGGCAGGCTGCCGATCCCGATCCTCGCCAACTTGAGCCCCGAAAGCGCAGCAACGGTGTTCGCGGCGTCCTGGACCAGCGCGAGCAAGTGGTCCGTGCGCGGGTTCATGGTCGGGTTCTGGTCCCGGTAGTACCCCACGGCCTGACCTGTCCCGAGCGCCCCGCCGAAGACGGCCAGTGATCGAAGGAACGCCTTGAGCTTCGGCGCCATCTTGCCCGCGGCACGGACGGCCCCGGCCGTCTTGGAACCGGTTCCGATGATTACCCCGCCGGGGAAAGCGGAAGCGAGGGCATAGACCTCGTCGCTGGACATGCCGGGGAAGAAGCCCTCGTAGAGCCAGCCGGCGGTATCGGAAAGTATCTCCGGGATCGAGCGGTCCATCTGCGCCGCGGCCTGCTCCGGGGTTTGCCCCTTGTAGGTCGAGGCGTGCATCGTTACGCGCGAGTCGTAGGATCGGCCCTTCCCACCCGAACCGCCGCCACCGCCCCCGCCACCACGCAGGCGAGCGAACATGGCCCTTCGCTGCTCGTCGGTCTGGTAGCCGCCGCGCCAGTTGGTCAGAAGGCGAGCCATTACTCCCCCGCGATTCGCTGCTGGTGTCGCGCCCAGGCGCGCCGCATCTCCTGTTCAGCCTGCCAGTCCGGGATCGCGCCGCGCTTGCTGCGGGCCGCGATATCATCCGCTTCGGATTGGTAACGGATGTACGAGTCAACTTCGCGTTCGGACACCTGCGGATTGTGGTGAACGGGACCGGGATCCGTGCCGCGGAGCGGCGCGTCCTGGTACTGGGCCGTGCTGCGGGGCACGATCTGGATGGGCTCGCCGTCCGTGCCGGGGATCGGGCGGTTGTAGGCGTTGGCCTTGTCCTGCCGGGCCTGGAGCCGCTGCTGCCAACTGGCGTCGCGGCCGACCACGCCGATGGATGTGGCTTCATCCACGAGGGCGGGGATGTCCACCGTCGCCGGGTCCACGCCGAGCTTCTGGAGGCCGCGGATCACGGCGCCCTCATCGCCGTTGGCGGCGTCGCGCCACAGGGTCTTGAGCGTGGAGACCTTCTGCTTCTCCTGGCGAGCCTGGGCCTCGGGCGAGTTCGCCTTGTCCGCCTGTGCCGCCGCGCGGGCCTCGGCCTTGTCCGCGGCGATCTGGGCCTTGAGCGCCTCCCGGTCCTCGCGGGACAACTCGCGGCTGTCCGCGTTCCACGCAAGCCGCTCCGCTTCGGCCTCGGCTTCCTGCTGCCGGATGCGCTCCAACTGGATGGCGGCGTCGAGCTTGTTGATCTGCTCCTGGGCCTCGCGGACGATATCCTCGTACTGGTACTGGTCCTTCGCGTTCTGCGCGGCCACCTTGTCGAAGAACGCCTGGAGCGCCGCCTTCTGCTTCTTGGGGTCCTTGTACTTGGCCTTGATCTGCTTCTCGATCGAGCGAAGCTGGGCGCGGACCGATTGGTTTTGGGCCTCGGCCGCCTGGACCTGCGCCTTGATGTCGAACAGGTGCGTTCCGCTTCGGAGCAGTTCCCGCTCCAGCGCCCGAGTGTCGATGAGCTCGAAGCTGCGCGGCTCGGGCGGCGGCGGGATGCCGGCCTCGATGTTTTTCTTCTGCTGCTCCAGCGACGCGATCCGGGCCTCGAAGTCGCGGGAGTTGTCGTAGTTCAGCGGCCGATAGGACGAAGAGGAGCCGCCGCCCCCTCCGCCTCCACCGCCGCCGCGAAGGCGGGCGAACATCGCGCGGCGCTGCTCATCGGTCATGAACTGGACCGGCGACCCGGCGTTGGCCAAGGCCCGGTTCCCGAGCCCGATCAGCCGCATGTAGGATTGGGCCTGGGACGTCGAAAGTGGCGTGGCATGGGGCTTGCCGCCGTATTGATACCAGCGGAAGTACTCGGTCGAGGGCTCCCCGAATTCGTAGATCGACGGCCGCACAGCTGTACCCGTCGTATTCAACTGAACGGCCCGGCCGGCCGCGGTCGCCGCGGACTGCCCCAGCTTCACGGAATAGGCCATGCCCTGGATCGCACCCAGCAACTGCAGGGCCTCCGAGCCTGACATCCCGGGAAACAAGCCGTCGTAGAGATACTCGGCGGCGTCCCCGAGGATGGACGGGATGGAGCGGTCCAGCCTGGCGGCGGCCTCTTCCGGGGTCTCGCCTTTATAGGTCGAGGGGTGCATCGTGACCCGGGACTCATAGGACCGACCTGACTCGTCGCCCTCACGAATCTTGGCAAACATCGCCTTGCGGTCCTCATCGGTCATAGATCGGACAGGCTTCGGGGAGGGCGCGCGCCTAGGGTTTGGTGGTGAGGTTGGGGCGAAGTGCTCGTCTCCTTCTCCGAAGCCATACCAGCCACTGTCACGCCCGCCGCCGCCCCCGCCGCTTCCCCCTCGCATACGGGCAAACATCGCGCGGCGCTGCTCGTCAGTCTTGTAGCCGCCCCGCCAGTTGGCGAGGACCACGGCGCGATTGAAAAGGGCACGGTCCCGGCTCCCCAGGGGAATAAGCATCGGC
>JAGNIJ010000066.1 GCA_018001225.1 Kiritimatiellia bacterium
CTGCTATCCATACCATCCAGTGGATGGAGGCGCGTTACAACATCGGCTGCAGATCAGAGGTGGATCGCAAGCAAACCGCTCAATCACTTGTGCGGCTAAGCGCATGAACTTCCGCCGCGCGGGCGCCGCATTTATCCTGCTCCCGGCTCAAGGGCTTCATCATGGTGTGCCGACTCGCCCCGGAGCTAAGCCTTCCATGCAGTTCGCGTTCCTCGCCCCGCGGCGGGTCCACCGCCCCCCCCTCCGTTGACGTTCGGACTGATGAAGTTCGTCGGCGCGCCGGCCACCCCTGCATTGCGTCTTCTGGACGAGGCGCTCAAGACCGTCTTGGTCTGGGACAAATGATACCAGGTACGGGTGAGAGGCGGTACGAACGGCGTCGCAGAGATCCGCCCTCCAGTGGCAGGAATCATGGAGGGGCGAGCTCCTGCGAGCCCGAAATCTACCCGCATTCACCCGGATTTGGTATGAGGACCGCCAACCAGCCTTTCCAGGCTATCGGCGATCCGGGGTCGCCCCGACGTGAAAGCGGCCGCTCACCCGACGGGAACCGGCTCGGGCTCGGGGGCGGTGTGGCGGAGGCCGTGCCGTTCGGCCAGGGACTCCAGGACGGTCAGCACCTGCTCGATGTGCCGAGGCTCGTGCGTGCTCATGTAGGCGGTGCGGATGATCGCCTGGCCGCGCGGGACGGCCGGGAACACCGCGGGCAGCGCGAAGATCCCCAGTTCGAACAGCTCACGGGAAAGCCGGTAGGCCTTCATCTCCGAGCCGACCGTGATCGGCAGGATGGGCGAGCCGGAATAGCGCGTCGAGAGGCCGATGCGGCGGTAGCCCTCCCACGCCAGCCGCGTGTTGCGATGGAGGCGCTCGACCCGCTCCGGCTCGCGCTCCAGGATCTCCAGCCCGGCGAGCGCCGCCGCGACGCAGGAGGCCGGCAGCGCGGCGGAGAAGATCAGCGGCCGCGACTGGTGCCGGATGTACGTCAGCGCGTCGGTGTCGTCCGAGGCGATGAACCCGCCGATGGAGGCCAGGGCCTTGCTGAACGTGCCCATGATGAAATCCACGTCCGCCGTCACGCCGAAGTGATCGGCCGTGCCGCGCCCGCCGCGGCCCATGACCCCGAGGCCGTGGGCATCGTCGAGGTAGAGCAGGAGATTCGGGTGCGTCTTTTTCAGGGCCAGCAATTCCGGCAGGGGCGCCACGTCGCCCGACATGCTGAAAACGCCCTCGGTGACGAGGAAGCAGGCCTCCGGCTGTTTTTCCTGCGCGCCTTCCAACTTGGCCCGCGCGGAGTCGGGCTGGTTATGCCGGAAGGTCAGGAGCCGGCCGCGCGAGAAGAGGCAGCCGTCCACAATGCTCGCGTGGCTCTCGGAATCGCACAGCAGCACGTCCTGCGTGGCGGCGAGACAGTGCAGTGCCCCGGAATTCGTGGTGAAGCCGGTGGTATGCACCACGGCTTTCTTCTTGCCGATGAAGGCGGCGAGGCGTTCCTCCAGGGCCTCGTGCAGCGTCGTGTTGCCGCATAGGAACCGCGAGCCGCCGGGTCCGGCGCCCCAGCGCCGCGCGGCCTCCTGGGCGGCGGCCACCACGCGGGGATCGTGCGACAGCCCGAGGTAATCGTTCGAGCCGACCATGATCAGGCGCCGCCCCCCAACCTCCACCTCGGGCCCCCAGGACTCCGCCAGGGGCCGGAAGAAGGGATAGTAGCCGCCCTCCTTTCCCTGCCCGACCATGTCCACAAATGACTGAAACCGGCTCCGGGGCAACATGAAAAAACGCTCCCTGTCCTGTGCGCGGCCGGCTTTCGCGCCGACGCCATCGCACCTTGCTGTTTCAAAGGTACCGGTTTGCTGCTATCTTTTCAAAGGAAAAGGGGCCGCACCAGAATACCATGGGCTTGCCGGCGGAAAAAATGGGCAACGCAGGCGCGGACTTGCGCCTGGCCTGCGTCCTGCACTGGTTTCCAAAACCGTCCGAGACCTTTATTTTCGACGAAATGACGGCGCTGGGCCGGTGGACGCCCGACCTTCGCCTCTTCACGCTCTACGGCCGCTGGCGCGGCCCTCTCTCGCCGGACATGCCGCCGGACAACCTTCCGGTCACCCGGCTCGGGACGCGATCGGCGGCGCATCTGATCCGCGATGTCCTCTTCTGGGTCAGGCATAACGGCCGCGAGGCGCGACGCCTGTGGCGGACCGTGCCCTGGCGCCGGTGGAGCGATCTCGAGATGGCCGGCGAGAACCTCTGGGCCTTTTTATGCGGGTTTCGCATCGCCCGGCTCGCCGGCGACGCGGGGCTGACCCACCTGCACGCCCCGTGGGCCAACGGACCCGCGACGGCCGCCTGGGTGGCCTCGCGCCTGGCAGGCATCCCTTTCAGTTTCTCCGGGTGGGCCGGCGACATCTTTCCGCCGGACGGCGCGCTAGCCGATAAAATCCGCGACGCCGCGTTTATCCGCAGCCCAAGCCGGACCTTTGCGCCCCACCTTCAGCGGCAGGCCGGGACGCACGCCGGCAAGATTCACGTCATCTATAACGGCCAGGATCCGGCCCGCTTCACGCCCGTGGACGTGCGCCTCCAGCCGCCCCTGAAGCTGCTCGCCCTCGGCCGCTTCGTCCGCAAGAAAGGGTTCGAGCAGGTCCTGCTGGCCGCCGCGGAGTTGAAGAAGGGAGGCACTGCTTTTCACCTGACCGTCGGCGGGGATGGACCCGAGGCCGGCCGGCTGAAGCGCCGGGCGCGGGAACTGGGAATCGAGGACGCGGTGCGTTTCCCCGGATTCGTCCCGCGGGTCGCGACCGGCGGCCTGTTCCGGGAAAGCGATATCCTGGTCATGCCCAGCGTGGTGGACCCGGCCGGCGACCGGGACGGGATCCCCAACGTCGTGCTGGAAGCGCTGCTGCACCGCGTGCCGGTCGTCGCCACCGATGTCGGCGGCCTCGCCGAAGTGATCTGCGACGGCGAGACCGGCGGCCTCGTGCCGCCCGGCGATCCGGCCGCGATCGCGGCCGCCGTGCGGCGGCTCGCGGCGGATCCCGAAGCGGCCCGCGCCATGGCCGAGCGCGGGCGGCAGTTGGTCCTGCGCGAATTCAATCTCGATACCAACAGCCGCGCGCTCCTGGACCTGATCGCCCGGCATGGGGGGCGCCCGGCATGAGCGCGGCCCGCCACGGCATCCTGGGCAAGGTCGGCCTGCTCGCCGGCGCGCACGGCTTCCGCGAGGTGCTGCAGGCGGCGTTCCTGATCGTCCTTGCGCGCCGGCAGATGATCACCTACGGCCAGTTCGCGCTGGCGATGGGCATCGGCCAGATCCTCCTGATGTTCGCGGAATTCGGTCTGAACAAGCATATTGTCTGCCGGCTGGCCCGCCGGCCGGAAACGGAAGCGGGGCTGATCTGGCAGGTGACCGCGGTCAAGAGCCTCCTGCTCGCGCTCGGCGGCGCCGCGACGTTCCTTTTCGTGCTGCTGCAGAATTTCGGCCTCTCGCTGGGCGCGGTGATCCTCCTGCTGTCCGCCGGCGTCGGGCTGGACGCGCTGACGAGCACGTTTTACGCGCTCTGCCAGTGGCGCGGCGACCAGCGGAAGGAAGCAGGAATCCGAAGCCTCGCCGCCGCCGCGGGATTCGGATATGCGCTCGTGGCGCTGTGGATGGGCCTGCCGCCCGCCGCCCTGGCGCTGTACAAGCCGATCGAGTCGCTCGTCGCCCTCGCGGGCGGCGCCCTGTCGGTCGGCGGCGGCCGCGCCGCGCGCCCCAGCTGGCCCGGCCTGGCGTCCGTCGGCCTCACCCTGCGCGACGGGCTGGTCTTCGCGCTGATCGAGCTGGCGGCGATCCTCTACAACAAGGCCAACCTTTTCTTCCTGCAGCGGGCGGCCGGGGCGGGAGGCGTGGCGCAGTACAGCGCCCCGTGGCAGCTCGTGGACGGCGTGACCAACCTGGTCTGCGGGCTTCTGCTGGCGCGCACGCTGTTCCCGCTGTTCGCCCGGCTGCTGAACACCGACGCCGACGCCGCGCGGGCGCTGGCGCGCGAGGCCGCGCGCTGGCTCCTGCCCGTCGCCGCCTGCCTGATGTACGGGCTCGCCGTCGAAAGCGACCGGCTGATTCCCCTTCTCTACGGCCGCGCGTACACGGAGGCCGTCTGGATGCAACGCTGGCTCGCGCTCACCATCGCGATCGGCCTCTATCACAACCTCGCGGCCTACCTGATGTTGAGCCTGGGCCGCGAACTCCTGCTGCTGGGCATCTGCGCAGCCGGCCTGCTGCTCAACCTCGGCCTGTGCGTCCTGTGGATCCCCGCCCACCCGCTCGGGGGCAGCGTGGCCGCGCTGCTGGCGACCAAGTTCGCGGTCGCCCTGTGCACCGTCGGCTACGGCCAGCGGCGTCTCGGCCTCTTCCAGGCAAGGTCCATCCTGGAAACGATGGCCGCGGCGCTGGCAGGCGCGCTCCTCTATTTCGTCTTCAAGCCGACCGGCCTCCGCCTCCTGTCGGAACTGGCCGCGCTGGTCCCCATGCTGGTTCTGACGGCCGCCTGGAAACGGGGGGCGCGGCATGCCGCGTGATCGTCTCGCCCGTTGGCCCGCCCTCTTCCGCGCCGTGTCGGACCAGCCCGTGCTCGCGCTCCTGTCGGCCGGACTCGCCGCGCTGATCCTCGCCGCCGCGGTGGCCGCGTTCAGCGGCCTGCCCTATCCGCGCGTGCACGACGAGTTCAGCTACCTGCTGGCGGCCGACACCTTCGCTCGCGGCCGGCTGACGAATCCCGCGCCTCCGTTCCGGGAGCACTTCGACACGATGCACGTGCTCCAGCGCCCGACCTATCAATCCATGTACCCGCCGGCGCAGGGGCTGGTCCTCGCGCTCGGGCAGCGGCTCGGTCATCCCATCGTTGGAGTCTGGTTGAGCGCCGCCGCCATGGCGGCCGCGTTCTGCTGGATGCTGCGCGGCTGGCTGCCCGCGCGCTGGGCGTGGGTGGGCGCGATGCTGGCGGCGGCCCAGGTGGTCTTCCTCGGTCGGGAATACGACCACGGCGCGGTCGGCTACTGGAGCCAGTCCTACTGGGGCGGCGCCGTGGCCGCGGCCGGCGGGGCGCTCGTGTACGGCGCCCTGCCCCGGCTGCTCCGCGCCGGGCGACGCCGCGACGCCCTGCTCCTCGGCCTCGGGCTTGCGGTCCTCGCCCACTCTCGCCCGGTCGAGGGCCTGGTCGCGGCCCTGCCCGCCGGCGCGGTCCTGGCCCGGGCCTTCTGGCGGCGAACGATCCCCGTACGCACGGCATGGCCCCTGGCGCTAGTGCTCGTCGCGGCTGCGTGCACCATGGGTTATTACAACCATCGCGTCACCGGGCACGCCCTGAAAATGCCGATCGTCGAGCATCACGAACAGTACTGCACGTTCCCCGTTTTCCTCTGGCAGCGCCCCCGCCCCGCGCCCGAATGGACCCACCCCGTTCTCGCGGAGTTTCATGGCGGCTGGGAAATGAACCTGTACACGCGGCACTTCCCGTGGCCGAACCTCCTCCGTCAAACCGCGCTGAAACTCGCCCGGCTGTGGGCCTTCTTTTTAGGGCCGGCGCTGACGATCCCGCTGCTTTTTATGCCGTGGCGCGGCCGGTGGCGAATCGCCGGCGCCGCCTGCGCTCTCGTTCTCGCGGCCTGCCTGCTCTGCGTCCGCGCCTCGCCCCACTACTTTGCGCCCGCGGCCGCGCCGCTCTTCCTCCTGCTCGCCGCCGGCCTGCGGAGACTTCATCACATCGTGCTTCGCGGCTTCCCTGCCGGCGCGCTGCTCGGGCTCCTCGTTTTCATCGCGGCCTGGGTCCAGGCGCTGTCCGCCCTCGCCCTGCCGGACCGCGGCAACACGAGCGTGTCCCGCTTCATGAGCTTCCGCCGGGACCTCGAACGGGACCTGGCGCGCGCCGGCGGCCAGCACCTGCTGTTCGTCCGCTACGGCCCGCGGCACTCGATCCAGAACGAATGGGTGTATAATGGCGCGGACATGACCACCGCCCCGGTGCTGTGGGCGCGCGCGCTGGACGAGGAGTCCGACCGCGCGTTGCGCCGGCATTTTCAAGACCGGGCGGCGTGGCGGGTGGAGATCGACGACGATTCCGCGCGACCGGAGCTCCTGCCATGGCCGGAATGAACCCCATCAAGCATTGGCGCCTGCTGGCCGCGTTCGGCTTGGCCGTGCTGTACGGGCCTTCGCTCCTGGAATCCGCCCGGCTCGCCGCCGACCGGTACCGGTTCAACGACGACGCGCGTCATTGGCTGATCCCCTTTGTCCGCGAGACGCAGCCCGGCATTCGCGAGGACGACTACCTGGCGAATTACCGCCTCGCCATGACGCCGGTCGGGCAGCGCTGGTTCTACCGGTGCGCCGGGCGCCTGCTCGACCCCGCCGTCACCAGCAAGGTGCTGCCGCTGGCGCAGTACGTTCTTCTGATGGCCGCCCTCGCGTGGTGCGCCGCGCGGCTGGGCGGACGGGCCTGCGGCTGGGCGACGCTGGCGCTCGCGCTGTCCTCGCACGAGTTCCTCTACCGGATGGCCGGCGGCACGGCCCGGTCGTGGGCCTTCCCCCTCGTCGGCTGGGCGGCCTTCGCCCTCGTCGCGGACCGGCCGCGGCTCCTGGCGGCACTGACCGTGCTCGCCGCGGCGCTGTACCCGCCCATCGCCCTGCTCCTCGGGCTCACGCTGGCCGGCACCGTGCTGATGTCGCGCGAGCGCCGACGCGAAAAAGCTGGCCTTCTGATCCTGACGTTCCTGCTGGCGGCGGCCTGCCTCTGGTCCAGCCACACGGCGGAGTACGGGCGCCGGCTCGGCCCGGCGGATGTCGCGGCCTATCCCGAGCTCGGGCCGGGCGGCCGCTACGGATTCGAGGACCGCCCGCCGTTCCTCAACGTCGGCGCCGCGCTGGCGGACGCCTTTGGGCGTAGCCTGCAGGGTGGCGAACCGGCGTGGATAGCGCCGTTGCGCCGATGGATCATGGCCGGCTCGACCTACGGCCGGCCCAGCCTTCTCCTCGTCGCCATCGCCGGGTTCTTCGGACTGCTCACGCTGGTCGGGACCGTCCTGCTGGCCCGCCGTGACGCGACCGCGCGCCGGCTCCTCCTCCTGCCGGCCGCCTCGGTCACGGCCTACCTCGCCGCCGCCCGGCTGGCCCCGGCCCTTTATTTCCCGCAACGCTACATGATTTATTCTGTTCCAGTGCTGGCCATGATCCTGCTGCCCGCCGCCGTCCGGTCGCTGGCCGCGCGCTGCCGTCCTGCCGCCGCGGTGCCCGCCATGCTCGCGGTCACGGCGGCTTGCCTGCTCCTGCTCGGCGGGCGCGGCGGGGGCGCGACGGGCTTGAGCGTGGACGCGCGCGCCGACCGCGACCTGTATGACGCGATCGCGGAACTGCCGCCGGGCGCCCTGCTCGCCGGCTGGCCGGAAGGCCCGCTGAACAACGTTCCCTGGCTGTGCCGCCGCTCGGTCCTGCTCAACCGGGAGTCGCACGAGGCCATTCACCAGGGATACGCGGAGCAAATGCGACGCCGGCTGAAAGCCGTCGTGGACGGCTGTTTCGCGACGACCTCCGACCCCCTGGATCGCTTGCACCGGAACTGGGGCGTCTCGCATCTGCTGGTGGATCTTACCCATTATGAGGAAGATGCGCCGATCTATTTCGAGCCGTTCAACGAGGTTATCCGGAATGCCCATGGCCGAATGAGAGCCGGCGGCAGCGAGGTGCTCCGCCAGGCGGACGCCTGTGCCGTCTTCAAGAACGGGCGCTGGATGTTGCTCGACCTGGCCCGGATGACGGGACAGCAGGACTGATTCCCAAGGTTTCAAACCTGTTGCCTCCAACGCATCGCCATGGAGACGGGCCGCCCCCGGCCCGCAGAAAGCCATGTACAGCGGCGGCCGGGTTCCCTCTCTGGACCAGGACTGATTCACAAGGAGTCGCAACGTCTTGGAACCATGCGGATCCAAAGCGCCGTCGCACCCCGATGCGCTTCGCGATCGGGGCTTGCCGGCGCACTCCAACACGCTTCGCACACGCACCTTCTGGAGTGCGGTGGCAAGGCCACTGCGGCCGCGACACCGCTCTGATGGAGCATTCAGACGGGCAAGGGTCTGAATGAAGCACATCTCCTTCATCCAACGAAGTATCCCTTTCTATATGAATCAGTTCCGTCTCTGGACAGAACAGTCAAAGTAGGTATTGCACCATCAGAGTCCGGCCCATATTATTCCTGAAGGAGGATCGGTCATGAAAACACTCCGGGCGCTGGGATTCGCGACGGCAGGCTTCGTCCTCGCGGTGCTGGTCTTTATTCTTCCCGCCGGGTACGCGCGGGCCGCGGCGGTCGAGGAGTCGCGGACGGACATTGTCCTGTTCACCTCGGGCTCCAGCGTGGGCGCCGGCGTGCAGACCGAGTTCAGCACGTGGTCCGACCTGACCGCCTTTTTCCGGCCCAGCCGCTGGAAGAATCCCTTTGCCCTGGGCGGCGCGCTTTCGTGGCTGAACTTCGGCGCGTGGAGCGAATCGCCCGGGCGCACCGCCAAGGTGTTCGCGGGCGAGGCGGTCGTCGCCGGGACGATCACCGCGGTCATCATCGCCACCAGCGACAGCGGCGGGGACGACAAGGACGAGCCGCCGCCGACCGACGGCAACACGGGCGCCTCCTACAAGGCCGGCCCGTAATTCCGCGCGCCGGCCTCATGGCGCGGCCAAGCGAACCGTTCCGCCGCGGCGGAATACTACAGCTTCAGGAAAAAAACACGGGCGGGCCAGCCGGCGCCGCCCTGTTCTGTGCCCCGGGTTTCTTCGTGCGGATAAGTCTTCGTTCTTTAAAAGACGAACCGACCACGGCCAGCGAAACCGGATTGCTTGGCGTCCGAACGATATTCTCGCTCAGCCTGTGCAGAGCCAATTTCTCGACCAGGCAGCCCTATCCGCCAGGAGTATCGACTCCCCCCGGGAGTCATACCATGTACGGGTGAGAGGCGGTACGAACGGCGTCGCAGAGCTCCGCCCTCCAGTTGCAGGAATCATGGAGGGGCGAGCTCCTGCGAGCCCGAAATCTACCCGCCTTCACCCGGATTTGGTATCAGAGCGTGTCCGCCGGGCTGACCACCCCCAGGGGCCCCTTGTTCAACACGTGGGTGTAGATCATCGTCGTCTCCACCTGGGAGTGTCCAAGCAACTGCTGCACCGTGCGGATATCCTGGCCGGCTTCGAGCAGGTGCGTCGCGAAACTGTGCCGGAAACAATGCGGCGTGAACCGGATCGTCAACCCCGCCTCCCGGACCGCCGCCCGCACGGCCCGCTGCAGATGCTGCTCGTCCACGTGGTGCCGCCGGACATGGCCCGACCGGGGATCCGTCGAAAAATCGTCCGCCGCGAAGACGTACTGCCAGCGCCACTCGAACGGCGCGTTCGGATACTTCATCGCCAGCGCGCCGGGCACTTCCACCTCGTGCATATTCGCCGCCTTGTCCGCCGCGTACTGGGCCCGCCGCCGCTCCAGCCACGCCCTCATCTCGTCCCGGTATTTCGCGGGAAACGGAACATATCGGTCCTTGTCACCCTTCCCTCCCCGCACAATCAGCCGGTTCTGGTCAAAATCCACGTCCTGCACCCGCAGGCGCAGCAGCTCGTTGATGCGCATGCCCGTTCCATACAGCAAAACGGCCATGAACCGTTCCCGACCCGCCAACCGCTCGATGACGGCCTTCACCTCCGCCCGGCTGGCCACCACCGGCAGCCGCAGTCCGCGCCGCGCCCGCTGAAAATCGGAAAAATCCCCGATCTCTTTTTTCAGCACGTGCTTGAACAGGAAAATCACCGCGTTCAGCGCCTGGTTTTGCGTGGAGGACGCCACCTGGCGCTCCTCCGCCAAGTGCTTCAAAAACGCACGAACGTGTTCCGCCTCCATCGTGGAAGGCTTCTGCCACCCGTGAAATTTCACGAACTTCAGTATCCAGCCAAGATACGCCTGCTCCGTCCGGTACGAGTAGTGCCCCACGCGCAGACACTCCCGCACTTTGTCCGCCAACGCGCCCCAGCGCACCCGGTTCTCCGCGGGGACCGGCGGGGTTGTCGCCCGACATTTCCGGAGCCCGGCGGGATGCTCACCCGGGAGTTTTCTGTCATTGACCGAATCCTCCGGGGCGCGATACGATGCAACGGACATTGGAGGTTTCGGCGGAGGTGCCGGCGCGAATGAGGGCGTTTTCACGGGGGAGTTTTGGCTTTGCCTGGTCGGGGGCGAAGGCGGGGCTTGTGCCGGCTGGCCGGGTGGCTCCAAGGACGGCGTCGCTCCCGCGTCCGGCCGCGGCGCCAGCGCTATGCCCCGAAACTGCTCGTAGTAAACCTCAAGGGCTGTCCGTGCCTGGCCCAATTGCCGATTGGTTACACTGCCCCGGCGGCTCAATTCCAGCAGGAACAGTTCGATCTCCTGCCGCCCCAGGTCGCGCCGCCGCCGCCCGGGGAAGCGCGCAAAGAAACTTCGAACCCAGGCCATGCAATACGGGATGGTCTTCTCCACCGCCCCCATCTCCCTCAACACCCTCACGTACCCCTCCGGCCATCGGGGCTCCGTGTTCAGTGGCGCCACCGCCCGTTTCCCGTCTTGACGCATATCAAACTCCTCCCCCTTTATGCTCTGCGTCAAGTAGTAGTCATAACTTGCGTATTGTCAACAGCTGCATTGACGGAAATATCAGAAAAGCCGTCGAAGTGTTTTGCTATGCATGACGGCTATTAAAATGTTCGCAAACAGATGAATAGGAGGCTAACATGAGACTCGCAGCAGATGATCGGATTAAAACGTCGGTGACAAATCACATCAGACAAAGGAGGAACACTGTGAACAGGATACTCAGGTTTTCTTTAGC
>JAGNIJ010000067.1 GCA_018001225.1 Kiritimatiellia bacterium
AGAGGTGTATAAGAGACCGGCCCGGGCCGGCATGCGCTGGCCCTGCACACGCTCTGGAGCCCGTATCCCAGCTGGCTGCAGGCGGCCCTGCGCATGCACCACGGGCTCGTGGTCACGACGCCCGAGTGGAAATACCTCTTCCGGCCGTCGGGGGCCTGGGGCGGGGTGGAATACGAGGACGCGGCCTGGCCGGCCGTGGGCGGGACCGGGTGCAAGGGCCCGCCGGAGGAGCCCTTCATCTGGATGGAGCCGAACGCATTCGTGGACCTTCAATCGCAAGCCGTCGCGGTGCGCGCCAACGACGAGGTGTGGACCGACAAGCGCGGGTTCTTCGTATTCCGCCGGGTCTTCGAGCGGCCGTGAGCGCGCGGCGGAACCCAAATCCGCGCGCAAGGATGGCGGTCGCTCGGGCATGCTCTGCGCACGCCGCTGTCTTTGCGGCTCGCGGGGACGCTCGCCCTTCAGAACGCTTTCTATACGATGCAGATAAATTTCTCGCCTGGAGGGCGAGCGTCCCGCGAGCCGTGACCGCCAAGGAGAACCTGCGCGGCATCGCATAGGGTCGGAGGTTCCTACGCGCGGATTTGGGCGGACGTTCCGCTCTTGACGCCGGGACGGGGGAGATTAAGAATCCTCCAGTCGAAAGGTCGCTGGCGCGGCGGGCCCGGAGGGCGATGATGCGATTTTCAATGAAGCAGTGGAAACGGTGGGGCGGAGGACTGGGCCTCCTGCTCGCACTCGCGGCCGCCGGCTGTTCCCGCAGCGCCGGGACGCTGGACCAGATCGAGGAGCGGGACCCGCTGATCCGCCGCGCGCGGGAGCGAAAGAACCAGCAGGACGTCGACGGCGCCATCGAGCTGTTCAACAAGGCGATCGAACGCAAGCCGACCCTGGCCCGGGCGCATCTCGAGGTGGGCTACCTCTACGATTCCCAGAAGCAGGACTACGTGCGCGCCCTCTACCACTACCAGCGGTACCTTGAGCTGCGCCCGCAGACCGAGAAGCGGCCCGTCGTCGAGGACCTGATCCGGCACGCGCGCGTCCGCTTCGCGACCACGCTCCCGGCGCAGCCGTCCGGCGCGATCGAGGAGATCGCCATGCTCCGCAAGGAGGTCGAAGCCCTGCGCGCCCGCCTCGGGGCCGCGGGCCCGGCCCGGCCCGCCGCGGCCTCGACCCCCGCCCCGGCCGCCGCCTCCGCGCCGAAAGCGCCGGAACCGGCGCCGGCCCAGCCCGCCGTCTCGACCTACGTGGTCCAGCCCGGCGACAACCTCTCGCGCATCGCCGAAAAAATGTACGGCAGTTCGGCCCGCTGGGCGGACATTTACGAGGCCAACCGCAGCGCCCTGAAAAGCCCGGAAAGCGTCCGCGTGGGCCAGACCCTGATCATCCCGAAGTGACATCAAACAACCCCCAATCCGCGAGGACCCCATGGCCGACACCGATTTTTTTGACGACGACCTGATCAAGCAGCGCGACAGCGCCCGGCGCATCAAGCTCGGCCCGGGCGACGAGCCGGCCGCGCCCCTGCCCGAGCAGCCTTCGGACGAGGTGCCCGTGCGCCCGATCGCGGACTTCAACCTGACCCGCATGGCCCGGTTCAAGCAGGACATGAGCGAAAAGAGCGCCCAGGCCACCCAGGATATCGAGCGGCTGCGGCAGCGCCAGGAGGAGATCGAGCGGGAGAAGCGCGACACGGACGACCTGCGCCGCAAGACGGAGGAGTACGAGCGCGGGAAACGCGACATGCTGGAGCGGTTCGGCCAGAGCGTCGTCACGCTGGAAAAGGAGGAGGTGCAGGCGGAGAAGCTGTCCGAACTGCTGGCGTCCATCCGCAAGCGCTTCAAGATGATGATGGCCGAGCTGCAGGACCTCAACGAGGAGTCCTGGCCCGAGGATTCCTACCGCGACGAACTGACGCGCGCCTTGAGCATCCTGGAGAACGCCCGCCAGGAGTACAACAAGTCCATGTCGCGGCTCGACGCCATCCAGGGCGACAAGGCGGCGCCGGCGCAGCACGCGCCGGTGACGTTCGAGGACCGCCACGCCTTCGCGGAGATCGAGCACTCCTTCGGATACTGGATCAAGGTCGGCCTGGCGGTGAGCCTGCCGCTGATCGTTTTCATCCTCATCCTGGCGGCGGTGCTGATCGTCCTGCGTTCGTCCCTGCTGATCTAAGGAGCCGTTTCCATGTTCGCCGCCCGAAAGACGCCGTTCGAGCGCCGCCTGAAGGAACTGGACCGGGAGGCCCGGCAGGTGCGCTCCGACCTCAAGGCCCTCCACCGGGCGCTCGAGAAGCCGGAGCGGCTGGCCTCCGCCCCGCGGCCCCGTTCGCTGCAGAAGCGGCCGGCGGCCGTGACGCCGCCGCAGCGCGAGGACCCGGTGCGGCAGGCCGACAAGGCCGCGGACGAGGCGGCGGAAGCCGCCGCGGCGCCGCCCCCGGGCGAGCTCTTCGCCTGGCGTCCGCCCGTCCCCGTGCGCGAGAAGAAGCGGAAAGCGGAGGAGCCTCCGCCCGCGCCGGCCGCCCCGGCGGACCCTGCGCGCAAGGGCGCGCGCTTTCTGAAGGACGAGCGGTTCACCAACTACTTTGCGAGCGGGAGCTTCGTGGGTTCGCCGCCGGCCAAGGGGGAGGGCCGGGTGCAGCGCAACAAGGCCGTGTTCATGATTCTCATCGTTATCGTGGTCGGCTTCATCCTGTACCGGCTGGTGTTCTAGCATGCACAAGGCCGCCGAACAGTGCGCCGAGCTGCGGATGGATTCGACCTGGGGGCCGGTGCGCATCGCCGCCCGCGCCGGGCATGTGAGCGCGTGCGCGCTGCCGGCGCTCCGCGCGGAGCCGGGGCAGCCCTTCCGTTGGAAAACGTCGAGCCTGCGCGCGGGCACGAAGGAAGACCGGGCCGTGCTCGACCGGGCCCGCCGTTATGTCCTTTCGCTGTTCAAGGGACGGCCGGGGAAACCCCCGCCGCTGGATTGGCCCGCGGCGTCGCCCTTCACACTGCGGGTGTGGCGCGCCTTGCTTACCCTGCCGCCCGGCACCGTGTTGGGCTACGGGGAACTCGCCCGCAAGGTGGGGCGTGCCGGAAGCGCGCGGGCCGTCGGCCGCGCCTGCGGCGCCAACCCTTTGCCCCTCTTCATTCCCTGTCACCGCGTCCGGGCCGGGGACGGCGGGCTGGGCGGCTTCTCCGGGGGGCTGCCCTGGAAACGACTCCTGTTGGACCGGGAATCCCGGGCCGCCGCGAAGCCGGGCCCGGGGCGCCGGACCCGCCGGCCATGATTGCGCCGCGGCACTTCCACCGGGAATTCTCCACGTGAAAACGGCCATAGCGTGCGGGGGAACCGGGGGCCACATCTTTCCCGGCCTGGCCACGGCCGAAGTCCTCCGGCAGCGCGGCCACGACATCGAACTGTGGCTGGCCGGAAAGGATGTCGAAGCCCCGGCCCTCAAGGGCTGGACCGGCCCTGTGGTGACCGTGCCCGCCGAGGGCTTCCCGTCGGGGTTCTCCCTGCGCTCCGCGCGCAGCGCTTGGAAACTGGCCCGCGCGGCCGGCCGGTGCCGCCGGCAGATGGTCTCGCGCCGGCCGGATATCCTGCTCGCCATGGGCAGTTATGCCTCCGCCGGGCCCGTGTACGGCGCCTTGCGCGGCGGCATCCCCGTGGTCCTGCACGAGGCCAACGTGGTGCCCGGCCGGGCCATCCGGTTCCTGTCCCGGTGGGCCGCCGCGGTGGCCGTCAGCTTCGAGGAATCGAGCTACTACCTGCGGCACGGCAAGCTGGTCTGGACCGGGATGCCCCTGCGCCGAGACCTGGAAGAGGCCGCGAGCGCCGTGCCGCCCGCCGCCCCCGCGCGCGAGTTTTTCACCCTCCTCGTCATGGGCGGCAGCCGCGGCTCCCATCGGCTCAATGAGTCCGTCTCCCGGGCCATGGTCCGAGTCCACGCGGCGGGCCACCGGGTCGGCGTGATCCATCTCTCCGGCTTCGCGGACGAATCCGCCGTGCGCCAATCCTACGAGCAGGCAGGCGTTCTCCACGAGGTGTTTCCGTTCCTGGCGGACATGGCCTCGGTATATCGCCGGGCCGACCTCGCCGTGTGCCGCGCCGGAGCCGCAACGTGCGCGGAACTCTCGATCTTCGGCCTCCCGGCGCTCCTCGTGCCGTACCCCCACGCGGCCTACGACCACCAGACGGCCAACGCCCGCGCGATGGAAAAAAAGGGCGCCGCGGATGTCGTGCCGGAGCAGGACCTCGACGAGGAATGGCTGGCCGATTACGTGGTCAGCGTCATGCGCAACCCGGGCCGGCTGGCGCGCCAGCGCGCCGCCGCGAAACAGCGGGTCTCGGGCCGCGGGGCGGAGGCGCTCGCCGACCTCGTGGAGAAGGTCGCGGAGGCCCGCCGTGGCTAACGAGACGGACCCGGTATGCGCGCTGCTGGGCGCTCCGCCCGGCTCGGCCGTCCACCTCGTGGGCGTCGGCGGCATCGGGATGGCCGGGCTCGCCATCCACCTGTCCGGCCGGGGCCTCGCGGTGTCCGGTTGCGACGCGGCGCGAAACCGGCTGACGGACGATCTCGAACGGCGCGGCCTTCGTTTCGCGCAGGGGCATGATCCCGCGCATCTCGACGGCGGCATCCGGTGGGTCGTACGCAGCACGGCCGTACCGGAATCCAGCGACGAGATCCGCGCGGCCCGCGCGATAGGAATCCCGGTCCTTTCGCGGGGCGCGGTCCTCGCGGCGCTGCTGGAAGGCCGCGACTCGGTGGCCGTCGGCGGAACGCACGGCAAGACCACGACCACGGCGATGATCGCCCAGGCGCTGCGCCAGGGCGGGCGGGATCCCGGTTACTGCATCGGGGGCGAGGTCGACCTCCTGGGCGGCGTGGCCGGGGTGGGGGGCGGGACGCTGCTGGTCGTCGAGGCCGACGAGAGCGACGGGACGCTGGCCCTGTACCGGCCGGACATCGCGGTGGTGACGAACATCGAGTTGGACCACCTGGAGCATTTCGACGGGGAGGCCGGGCTGGTGGACTGTTTCGAGCGGTTCGTGAAGGCCGCGCGCCGCCGGGTGATCTTCTGCGCCGACGATCCGCGGGCGGCGGCGCTCTGCGCGGACCTGCCCGCCGCGCGCTCCTATGGCTGGGCGCCGGCCGCGGAGGTGCGCGGAACCGTGCTGGATTCGAACGCGGACGGCGTGCGCGTCGAGGTGGCCGTGCGCGGACGGCGGGCCGGGGCCTTCCGCCTGCCGGTGGGCGGAGTGCACAACGCCCAGAACGCGCTCGCGGCCGTCGCGGTCGCGGAGGAACTGGGGGTGCCGTTCGAAGCGGCCGCGGAGGCGCTGGCCGGTTTCTGTCCCGCGCGGCGCCGGTTCGAAATCGTGGCGGCCGCGCGCGGCGTGACCGTGGTGTCCGACTACGCCCACCATCCCACGGAAATCCGCGCCGTCATGCGCACGGCGGCCGCCTTCCCGGCGCGACGGCGGCGGGTCGTGTTCCAGCCGCACCGCTACACCCGCACCCGCGCGCTCGGGCCCGAGTTCCCGCCTGCCTTCGAGGGTGCCGACGAAATCCTCCTGCTGCCCGTGTACGCGGCGTCCGAGCCGCCGCTGGAAGGCGGGACCGCGGACGACCTGCTGCGGCATTTCCGGGCGTTCGGGGGGGCGCCGGTCCGCCTCGAGGCCTCGCTGGAGGAGGCGCGCGGGGCCTTGCGCCGGAGCCTGCGGAGCGGCGACCTGCTCCTGGTGATCGGCGCGGGCGACGTGGAGCAATTGGCAGGATGGGCGAGGGATGATTTAATGGAAGGCGTGTCCGGGGAAGAAGGAAGTGCATGAGCGAGAAAACCTATACCAGCGTCGCGGTTCTGATGGGCGGCCCGTCCGACGAACGGGAGGTGTCGCTGCGGTCCGGCGCCGGCGTGACCAAGGGGCTCCGCGAGGCCGGCTACCGGGTCACCGAGCTCCTGCTGGACAGCGAAAGCATCGAAATCCCGCCGGGCGTCGAGGCGGTCTTCATTGCCTTGCACGGGCGCTTCGGCGAGGACGGCCGCCTGCAGGAGATCCTGCGCCGGCGCGGCGTGCCCTACACCGGCTCGGGGCCGGAGGCCAGCCGTCGGTCGTTCGACAAGCGGCTGACCAAGCAGGTCTTCGAGCGGGAAGGCATCCCGACGCCGGCCTACGAGGTCCTTCGCGACGGCCAGCCCCGGCGCCTGCCGCTGCCGGTCGTGGCCAAGCCGCCGTGCCAGGGCTCGAGCATCGGGGTTTACCGCGCCATGGCGGAATCGGAATGGCCGGGGGCCCTGGCCGGGGCGCGCGCCCACGACGAGGAGGTGCTGGTCGAGTCCTTCATCGAGGGCCGCGAACTGACGGTCAGCCTCCTCGACGGGGAGGCCCTGCCGGTGCTGGAGATCCGGCCGCTGGAGCCGTTCTTCAGTTACACGGCCAAGTACACGGCCGGGCGCAGCGAGTTCCTGGTCCCGGCACCCATCCCGGAAGAGGCCGCGGCGCATTGCCGGGAACTGGCCGTCCGGGCCTTTCACTCCCTCGGCGCCGAGACCTTCGGCCGCGTGGATTTCCGGCTGTCGAACGAGGGGGAACTGTTCGTGCTGGAACTCAACACGATCCCCGGCTTTACGGAGACCAGCCTTTTTCCTAAAGCCGCGCGCGCGGCGGGGATGACATTTTCCGAAGTTTGTGATCGAATCATGCGCAAGGCGACGGTACATTAGCCGGCAAGTACGCAAAGAGACGAACCGTGTGGTACTGGCAACGCTATAAAAACGATCGTCGGCGCGGGGCCGTGCAGCACCAGGTGCGCCTGCGCGAAACCATCCTGCAGGTGGAAAAGCCGCGCCGGGCCCGGCAGCGCGAACGGCTCTACCAGGTCGGCTCCGTCGTGCTCCTGCTGGTCGTGGTCGCGGCGGCTCTCTGGCTCGGTACCGAGGGCGCGCGCCGACTGGGCCAGGCCCTTTTTTCCGCGAACGACCGCTTCACCGTGCGCACGCTCGACCTGGTTTCCGACGGCAAGCTGCAGTCGTGGCATATCCGGGAATACGCCGGGCTGGACACCGGGCTCAACCTCTTCGCGCTGGACCTCGGCAAGATCCGCCGCGAACTGGAGAGCGTGCCCGTCGTCGGCATGGTCACCGTGACCCGCGTGCTGCCGGACACGCTGCGGGTGCGCATCTCCGAGCGCAGGGCCGTGGCGCGGCTGGGCGACGAGGCCGGCGGCCAGGCCCTCGCCGTCGACCGCGAGGGCTACGCGCTGGGCCCGAGTTCCGTATCCGCGCGCCTGCCCGTCATCACCGGCTACCGGGCGCGCGGCCTGCGTCCCGGCAGCCGTGTCGAAGACCCCGGCATTCAATCCGCCCTGGCCCTGATCGACTTGAGCGACGAGCCGCTGTACAGCCGGTTCGTCCGCCTCCGCCGGGTGGACGTGTCCGACAACGAGGAATTGCGCGTCGAACTGGAACGGGGGGAGCGGATCCGTTTCCCGCGGCGGGACATGCAGCCCCGCATGGAGCGGTTGTGCGAGATCATCAAGCAGTCGGCCGACGAGGGACGGGCGATCGCCTCGGTGAACATGACCGTCGACCGGAATTTCCCCGTCATCCACCAATGAGGCGCCCCGATCCGTCATGAGCAGTCCCCCCCCCGTGGTAGCCGTGGAGATCGGAACCAGCCGCATCCGCGCCCTGGTGGGAGAGTCGCGCGACGACGGGCATTGGATGATCACCGGCCTCGGCGAGTGCCCGTCGCGCGGGGTGCGCAAGGGCGAAATCGTCCACGTGGAGAATGCCGAAACCTGCCTGCGGACTGCGCTCGAGCGGGCCGAGGAAAACGGGCACGTGCACATCCACCAGGTCCACCTGGTCGTCACCGGCGGGCACGTGGACAGCCTGGTCAACCGCGGCAGTGTCCCGGTCGGCGACCGCGATCACGAGGTGATGGAGGAGGATGTCGACCACGCCATGGAGCACGCCCGCTCCGTCGGCCTGGGCGCCGACCGCCAGGTCCTCCACACCATCTGCCAGCATTATTACGTGGACGACCAGGATGGCGTCCCGGATCCCGTCGGCATGGAAGGCTCCAAGCTGTCCGTCGACATGCTGGTGATCCACGGCCTTCTCAACCGGATGCGCAACCTGGTCCGCGTGGTGCGCAGCGCCCAGGTGGAGGTGGAGGACGTCGCCTTTTCCGGATTGTGCGCCGCGCTGGCGGTCCTGACCCGCGAGGACAAGGAGAACGGGGTCGCGGTGGTGGACCTGGGCGGCGGGACGACGGATTTCGTCGCCTACGCGCACGGCATCATCGCGGACGCGGGCTGCTTTGCCGTGGGCGGCGACCACGTGAGCAACGATATCGCACGGGGCCTGCACCTGTCCGTCGCCGAGGCGGAGCGGGTCAAGGAGAGCGAGGGTGGCGCGACGGTCGACCTGGCGGCCCGCTCCCAGAAGGTCGTACTGCCCGGCGACTCCGGCCAGCCCGACCGCGCGGTGAAGCTTTCCGACCTGAACACCATCATCAGCGTGCGCCTGGAGGAGACCCTGCGGCTGGTGCGCGACCGGCTGGAAGCGAAGGGATGCCTCTATGCCCTGGGCGGCGGCGTCGTGCTGACCGGGGGCGTCGCGCAGACGCGGGATCTTCTGCCCCTGGCGGAAAGGGTTTTCGGGCTGCCCTGCCGGATCGGGAACCCGGTGGGCCTGGCCGGCCTCGCGGTGGTCACCGAGAGCCCCGAGTTTGCCGCGCCCGCGGGCATGATCAAGTACGCCTTCAAGACGCGGCCGCGGGAAGAGGGGCTGGGCGGCGCCTTGAAGAAGATCTTCAAATCGTGGTTCGGCTCATGAGCGGCTTGAAACAAACCCGCTTCGGCGGGCCGGACGATCGGGCGGATGGCCCGGCGGCGTCCTGCCGGGTGCTGGTGATGGGCCTGGGCGGCGGCGGCTGCCAGAGCGTCGCGCGCATGGCGTCCGCGTGGGCCACAGGGCCCGAGGTCTGGCTGGTCAACACGGATCAGCAGGCCCTGTCCGCGTGCGGCATGCCGGAACGCCGACTGCAAGTGGGCCGGTCGCTGACACGGGGCGTCGGGACGGGCGGCGATCCCAACCTGGGCCGGCTGGCCGTGGAAGAAGACGCGGACCTGATCCGGGAAGTCCTCGTCGGCGTCGAGGTTCTCCTGCTGGTGGTCACGTTCGGCGGGGGCACCGGCACCGGCGCCGCGCCGGCGATTGCCCGGATCGCGCGCGAGGCCGGGGTCACGACGATCGGGTTGGTCACCCTCCCGTTCGAGTTCGAGGGGTTGCGGCGCCGGCAGCTGGCCGCCGAGGGGCTCGAGGCGCTGCGCCTGCAGGCGGATATGGTGGTGACGCTGCCGAACCAGCACCTGTTGGGCCTGGCCGACGACCAGGAGAGCCTCCGGGACGCTTTTACGCGCACGGACGCGATGCTCAACGTGGCGGTGCGCTCGCTCTGGAGACTGCTCACGCAGCCCGGGATCATCAACCTGACCCTCGCCGACCTGCGCAACATGGTCGAGCACAGCAGCGGCGCCTGCACGTTCGGCTACGCCGAGGGCTCCGGCTCGAAGAAGGCCGAGCAGGCCCTGTCGCGCCTGATGAAGAGCCCCCTTCTGGATGAGGGCCGGCTCCTCGGCGAGGCCCAGGCCCTGCTGGTGAACATCGTCGGCGGGCCGGACCTGGCCCTGGCCGAGGTGACAAGGATCATGGAACAGTTGACCACGCGCACACGGCCCGACGTACGCTTTTTCCCTGGCGCCGCGATCGAGGACGACTGGAAAGGCCGCCTGGCGGTGATCGTGTTGGCCGCGGAAGGATGGGACGAGGCCGCGGTGATGCCTCGTTCCGTAGCGGTGCCCGCCGAGGAGCCGCCGGGGAGCGAACCGGTGCGCCCGGTCCAGCCCGAACTGCCGTTCAGCGAGGAAGAGCGCGGCCGGTTCCGGGGCGTCGATCCCACTGTGGTGGAGGGCGAGGACCTGGACGTGCCCACGTATCTCCGCCGGGGCATCAAGCTGTCGTTCGAGCGCTGATCGCTCCGGTTCAGGGAACCATGAAGGGCAGGACGCCCGGGGGGGCCGGCTCCCCCGGTGTCGGGCGGGGCGCCCCGCCCGTCTCCTCCGTCCTCGCGTCCGCCGCTCGGTCCGGGGAGCCGGATCGGCCCTCGAAAAAGGCCACGATGGCCAGAACGAGAAGGATGGCCAGGCCCATCCATACGACGACTTGCGCGGAAGAACGGTGTTTTCGCGCCGAGGCCTGATGGGCGCCGGCCAACCCGGCGGCGCTGAAGGGAGGCGGCGCGGCCTTCCTCATGAAGCTGTAGATGTCGCTGATGTCCGCCATCCGACATCACCTCCCGTACAGCGGAAGGATAACGCGGAGGGCTTTAACAAGCAAGCCGCCAACGCGCCGCCGCTACTCTTCTTCGGCCACCGGGGCCTCGTCCGGCTCATCGGACGGAGGGGCGTCGACAAAGACGATGTAGCGTTCCGAGGAAGCGGAGCCCTCCTGCACGGCGCCTTCGGGTTCGTAACGGTAGTCCACGTCGCGGATGTCGTTTAGCCGCACTCTTTCGCCCATGCCCAGGGTGAAGCCCTCCCACTCGGTGGTCAGCGGGATGACCTGCACGGTGTACCGCGAGGCATTTTCAAAGGTGAGCCGGTTGGCTTTTTTGTCATAGTCCTCGCAGCCGATCAGCGGAAGCAGGGCGGCGGCGACCAGAATGCCGAAAATC
>JAGNIJ010000068.1 GCA_018001225.1 Kiritimatiellia bacterium
GAGGGCGGCGGGTTGTCGTCCGGCGGCAGGCGCTTGAATTCGCGGGCGTGGCGGACGATGTGTCCCTGGACGGTGTAGAGCACGTCCTCCGCGATGTTCGTCGCGTGGTCGGCGATCCGCTCGAGGTAGCGCGAGACGGAGAGCAGCGCGATCAGCGCGTCGAGGTGCTCCGGCTCGCGCCGGATCATCGCCTTGACCCCGTCGTACATCTGGCGGTTGATCGCGTCCACCTCGTCGTCCATCGCGCAGACCTTCCGCGCCAGCGCGGCGTCCAGGTTGACCAGCGCGTCGAGGCTCTGGCGGAACATCGCCTGGGTCTTCTCCGACAGGCCTTTCAGGTCGAACGGCACCTCGATCTTCAATTGCTTGTTCAGCAGGATGGCGCGCTGGGCGATGTTCACGGCCAGGTCGCCGATCCGCTCCAGGTCGTTGTTCATCTTGAGCACGGCGACGAGGAAGCGCAGGTCGATCGCGACCGGTTGGTAGAGGGCGAGGATCTTGAGGCATTCCTCCTCGACCTCGATCTCCGCCTGGTCGATCTCCAGGTCGCGGCGAATGACCTGATCGGCCATTTTGTCGTCGCGGTCCGTGATGGCCCGGACGGACAGCCGGACGTTGTCCTCGACCACCGCGCACAGCGTCAGCAGCTGCTTCTTCAGCTTTTCGATTTCCTTGTGCAGATGAATCATCATTTGCATTTTCTCCTACGGGTTCCCGTCGGCACGGTCAACACGGAACCGTTCGCGGCGTTCATCCGAACCTCCCCGTGATGTAATCCTCCGTCTCGCGCAGCCGCGGCTTGCGGAACAGGTCGGCCGTCGGGCCGTACTCGACCAGGTGGCCGAGGTACATGAACGCCGTGTAGTCGCTCGTCCGCGAGGCCTGCTGCATGTTGTGGGTGACGATCAGGATCGTGTAGTTGCCGCGCAGTTCGTCAATCAGGTTCTCGATCTTGTTCGTGGCGATCGGATCGAGCGCGGAGCAGGGCTCGTCCATCAGCAGCACCTCCGGCTCCGCCGCGATGGCCCGCGCGATGCACAGCCGCTGCTGCTGGCCGCCGGACAGGTTCATGGCGCTCTCCTGCAGCCGGTCCTTCGCCTCGTCCCAGAGCGCCGCGCGGCGCAGGCTGCGCTCGCAGACTTCGTCGAGCACGCCGCGGTTCCGCTCGCCGTCGATCCGCCGCGGGTACACGACGTTTTCATAGATGCTCATCGGGAAGGGGTTGGGTTTCTGGAAGACCATGCCCATCCGCTTGCGCAGCTCGATCACGTCCACGCCCGGCCCGTAGATCGAGTCGCCGTTGAGCCGCATGTCGCCCTCGATGCGCACGATGTCGAGCAGGTCGTTGATCCGGTTGACCGAGCGCAGCAGGGTGGACTTGCCGCAGCCCGACGGTCCGATCAGGGCCGTGACCTTGCCGCGCGGGATGTTCATGCCGATGTGGTGCAGCGCCTTTTTGGCGCCGTACCACAGGCAGAAGTCCCGGACTTCGAGCGTGGCGTCCTCGAGGCCGACGGCCGGGTGGACGACGGCGTCAAACTGCGCGCCCCGGGCGAGGGCCGCCAGCCGGTCGTCGCCGGCGGGCGCCGCGGGCTCGAGGGTCAGGGTGTCGGTAGCGGGGAAGGTGCTCATGGTTAGAATGCTCCTGTAGCGAATTTCTTTCTCAAGCGCGCGCGCAACACGACGGCCAGCAGGTTCAGCAGGAAGATCAGCGCGATCAGCAGCAGCGTGGTGGTGAAGACCATCGGCTTGGCCGCTTCGCTGTTCGGGCTCTGGAACCCGAGATCGAAAATGTGGAAACCCAGGTGCATGAAGCTACGCTCGGGATGCAGGAACGGCGCGACGGCGTCCACCGGCAACTCCGGCGCCAGCTTCACGGCCCCGACGAGCATCAGCGGGGCGACCTCGCCCGCGCCGCGCGCCATCGCGAGGATCATCCCCGTCATGATCCCCGGCAGCGCGCGCGGCAGGACGATCCGCCGGATCGTCTGCCATTTTCCCGCGCCGCAGGCATACGACCCCTCCCGCATCGAGTTCGGCACGGCGGCCAGCGACTCCTCCGTTGCGACGATCACCACGGGCAGCGTCATCAGGGCCAGGGTCAGCGCCGACCACAGCAGGCCGCCCTTGCCGAACGTCGGGTTGGGCAGGTTCGCGGCGAAGAAGGAGTGGTCGATCCAACCTCCGACGATGTAGCAGAAGAAGCCCAGCCCGAACACGCCGAAGACGATGCTCGGCACGCCGGCGAGGTTGTTGATCGCGATGCGCACGGCGCTGACCATCGGCCCGGCCTTCGCGTACTCGCGCAGGTAGAGCGCCGCCATGACGCCGAACGGCACGACGGCGATCGACATGACCACGGTCATCAGCGCCGTGCCGAACAGGGCCGGGAAGACGCCGCCCTCGCTGTTCGCTTCGCGGGGCGCCCCGGTCAGGAACTCGATCCAACGCGAGGCATAGACGCGCGCCTTGGCCGCGGGGCCCATCCGGTTCGGGGCGCAGGCGCGGACGATGTCCGCCAGGGCGATCGCCTGCTCGCGCCCGTCGGCCGCGGCGAGGACGAATTGGTAGCGCGCGTTGTCGCGGTTGATCGCCTCGATCCGGGCGCGCAGCGCCCGGTATTCCGCCTGGCCCTGCCGCTCGGCCGCCACGAACCGGGCGAGCGCCTCCCGGTGCTCCTCGGAATCAGCGCCATGCTTGAGCTCGGCCGCGCGCGCCGCCAGGCGCGCGTTCTCCAGTGTACGGTTCACGCGCCCGACGGCACGCGTTTCCAGGTCCTGCCGCTCGCGCAGCTTCCGGCGCACCGCGCCGTGGTGCCGGAGATACAGCGCCCAGGCGGATTCCGGGTCCGAGGCCGCGGCCTGGCCGTCCACGAGGAAGGCTTTCGGCGTCCCGTAGAACCGGCCCCAGGCCATGCGCTCGAGAACGAGCGCCCAGGATGGCCGCGTTTCCGACCGGAGGTCGGCATCAGAAACCCATTGGAAATGCTCGCCGGTCAGTTCGAAGTTACCCGTCCGCAGGAGCCGCCGGCGCACGGGAGAGGCCTCCGCGGTCGGGCGGTACATTTCCTCGCGGGCGACTTCGCCCATGACGCGGCGGCCGTCGGCGAGTTCGGCCTCCACCACGGGAACCGGCCAGAGCGTGGCCACGCCCTGAAGCAGGACCAGCAGCAGGAGTCCGACGATCATCACGAGCGCCAGCGCCAGGCCGCCGCCGGTCAGCCAGATCATCGGCTCGCCCTGGGCGAAGAGGGAGGTGCCCCTCGCGCGGCGTTCTGTGTTCACAGCGCCACCGCCTTCCGGCGGAACCGCAGGCGCACGAGTTCCGCGGCCGTGTTGACGACGAACGTCAGCGCGAAGAGCACCAGCGCGGACAGGAACAACACGCGGTAGTGCGTGCTGTTCCGGACCGCCTCGGGCAACTCGACGGCGATGTTGGCGGACAGGGTCCGGAATCCGTTGAACAGGTTCCAGTCCAGGATCGGCGTGTTGCCCGCGGCCATGAGGACGATCATCGTTTCGCCGACCGCGCGGCCGAGGCCGATCATGACGGCGGAGAACAGCCCGCTCATGGCCGTCGGGATGATGACCGTGACGGCGGCCTGCCAGGGCGTCGCGCCCGCGCCGAGCGCGGCGGAGCGGAGATGGTCCGGCACGGCGTTGAGCGCGTCGTCCGCGATCGTGTAGATGATGGGGATGACGGCGAAGCCCATGACGAAGCCGACGACCAGGGCGTTGCGCTGGACGTAGGTTCCGAGGACGGCGCCGCGGGGATCCCAGCCGGCCGCGGCGAAGAGGCGGGCGGCCGCCAGCGCCAGGCCGAGCGTCGCCGCGAGCCCGGCCGCGAACTTCAGGGCATCCATGACCGCGCACCGGCGGCGGCTCCACCGCCGCGCGGCCTCGCGCCAGCGCGGCTGCAGGAGCCGCGCCCACAGGAGAGCCGCGGCCAGCGCGGCGGGAGCGAGCAGCAGGAAGAACCAGCCCCCGGCCGGGCCGCCGATCTGGCCGTCCAGCCAGCGCCGGATATCCCCCGCGAACAGGAGGCGTTCGACGCCTGGCCCGAGCCAGGCCGCCAGCCCGACGCCCAGCGGGAAGAGCAGGCACAGGAACACGAGCCGTGCGTGCGCCAGCCGCCGCGTCAATGCGGGCGGGAGCAGTTGCCAGGCGCAGGCCCCGGCGAGAAAAGCCGCGGGCACGGTGATCAGCGAAAGCAGCACGGCGGGGACCGCCGTCTCCACGAAGGGCGCAATGACGATGGCGGCGAGGAAACCGAGGACCACGCTCGGCAGGCTGGCCATCATCTCGATGGCCGGCTTCACGATGTGCCGGGTGCGCGGGTGGAGGAATTCGCTCGTGAAGATTGCGGCGAGCAGGGCGATGGGCACCCCGAAGAGCATGGAGTAGAGCGTTGCCTTGAGCGTGCCGAAGACCAGCGGTATCAGCCCGAACTTGGGCTCGAAATCGTCCGTGGCCGATGACGACTGCCAGGTGTGCGTCGGTTCGCGGGAGCCCTCGTACCAAACGGGCCGGAAGAGGGCCGCCGGCGTGGCCTCGGGGTGGCGCGGGTCCATGCGCCACAACGCCAGTTGCCCCGGTTGCAGAGCCAGCAGGCCATCATCCTTCGGGAGAAAGGCCAAAGCCGCCATGGGTTGATCCGGTCCGGCAGAAAGCGTCGCCAGCTGCTTCCCGCTCGTGACGTGAAAAAGCCGCACGGCGCCGTCCTCGTGTCCTGCCGCCATCATCCGCGCGCGGGAGGATGACGCCAGCCGCGCCACCGGCGAGTCGGTTCCGGGAAAAACGTGCGCGGCGGCGAGCCGGGTCAGGGCATTCGAGCCTTCCGGCCGGACAGGGAACCAGGCCCGGACTCTTCCGCCGGAGTCGCCCGCGAGCACCGTGGTCTGGCCGAGCAGGTATTGCAGGGCCGTGAGGCGCAGGGAGGCGTCGCCCAGCAGGTCGAGCGATTCCTCGACGGTAGCCTTTTCAGGAACCCGCGTGTTGAACCGGATCGCGTGGCCGTCGGCCCAGGCCAGCAGAACCGAATCGCCCAGGCCGGAGAGCAGGAGGAACGCCGGCTCGGCATCCGGCCGCGGTTCGTACGGGAGGACCGCCTCGCGTTTGCGGAGCGTGACCTCGCCCGTGACCATGTTCTTGCGTTCCGTGATCTTCTCGTAGAGCAGGCGTCCGTCGGCGGTCAGGGCGCAGAAGGCCGCGCCGGCCCCGGAATCCGCGTGAGCCAGCAGTCGAATGGGCGAGGGGGGGGATATGGCGACGGGCTCCTTGAATCGCGCGCGCGCGCCGTCGCGCTTTTCGAAACCCACCGATCCGATTCGCACGACGCCGTTTTCGAAGCCGAGCGCGACGGAGGCGCCGTCCAGCGCGACCGAGACGGCGGTGACAGTTTCATTCGTGAACAGCGCCTGCGCGGCGGGCGGCTCGCGGCCGTCGAGGCTGAAGGCGGTCAGGCTCCCGTCCGCGAGCAGGGCCCAGGCCTGTTGGCCTTCCTCGTCCGGCTGCAGGTGCAGCACATTGGCCGGAAGCGAAAGGGGCTGCCGGATCGGCTCATCCACGGAGGCCGGACGGAAGAGCGGCAGGGCGACCCAGACGAGAAACAGGCATACCGTGAACACGGCGGCGATGGTGCCCACGCCGCCGACGGTGATCAACCCGCGCGAAACCGAGTCCGACGCCCGGACCGTCCATCGGGTTTTTTTGTTTCGCGCGGGTTGCATCATGCTGCGGCTCGGCGGGGGACGCCTCACCATGCCTCAATCCAGTCCCACCGACTGCAGGGCCTCCCGGGCCATGGTGGCGGTAACGGGGTAGTAGCCGTCCTTGAGCACGTCCTCCTGGCCCTGTCGGCTGAAGACGTAGCGGATGAACTCGCGCTGCAGGGGATCGAGCGCGGCGTCCGGATTGGCATTGACGTAGACCAGCAGGAACCGGGCGAGGGGATACTCGCCCGTGTAGGCATGGTCCGGCGTCGCGGGGACGAAGTCGTCTCCTTCTTCCAGCGCGAGGGGCACGGCGCGGACATCGGCGGTCTTGTAGCCGATGCCGCTGTAGCCGATGCCGCCGCGATCGGAGGCCACGCCCTGGACGACGGCGGAGCTGCCGGGCTGCTCCTTGACCGAGTCCTTGTAGTCGCCCTTGCCGAGGACATGCTCCTTGAAATAGCCGTACGTGCCCGAGGCGGCGTTGCGGCCGTAGAGGCTGATCGGAAGCGTGGCCCATTCGCCCTTCAGGCCGAGCTGGGCCCAGCGGGACAGGTCTTCCGGGTGCCCCTGCTTGCGGTCCTTCGAGAAGATCGCGTCCACCTGGGCGAAGGTCAGGCCCTCGACCGGGTTGTCCTTGTTCACGTAGACGGCGAGCATGTCGATGCTGGTCTTCAGCGCCGTGGGCGCGTAGCCGTACTTCTGCTTGAATTCGTCGATCTCTTTCTCCTTCATGGGCCGGCTCATCGGCCCGAAGGTCGCCGTGCCCTCGATCAGCGCCGGCGGCGCGGTGGACGAGCCCTTGCCCTCGATCTCGATCTGGACGTTGGGATACATCTTCCGGAAGCCCTCCGCCCAAAGCGTCATCAGGTTGTTCAGCGTGTCCGAGCCGACGCTCTTGATGGTCCCCGAAATACCTTCCACGGGCTGGTAGAGGGGAAGGTCCGCGTTTACCGTCATCCGGGCCCGGCCCGCCACCGGGAAGAGCAGGAACGCCGTGCCTGCGAGGACCCGGCCGGCTCGTTTTACAAGCGGAAGTTGTCGCATGGAAGTCTCCTTTGCCTTCGCATCCTGCGGCTCCGGGATTGGCGCCGTATGTGCTTTTTGTTAGAAGCTCGTTAAACCGTATCCGACGGGAAACACCTGGAGGAACAGCGCATGAGATTTGTTAAATCCTTCGCGGCGGTAGCGGTCTTCACCATCGCGTACACGCTGGCCGCGGCGCTGGTGACGACGCGGACCTCCAACGCCGAGTTCCTGATCTACATCGGCGTGATGGTCGTGCTGATGGGGCTGATCGGCCTGCTGCACTGGCGCGTCCGCCTGTCCGCCGGCGCGCTGTGGGGCTTGAGCCTGTGGGGCCTGCTGCACATGGCGGGCGGACTGGTCCCCGTGCCGGAGAGTTGGCCCATCGCGGGTGAAATCCGGGTTCTCTACAGTTGGTGGCTCATTCCCGGCTGGCTGAAATACGACATGGTCGTGCACGCCTACGGGTTCGGGGTCACGACCTGGGTCTGCTGGCAGGGCGTGCGTGCCGCGTTGCGGAACCGGGGCGTGGCGGACGCCCGGCCGACCGTCGGGCTGCTGATTCTCTGCGTCGCGGCGGGAATGGGCTTCGGCGCGCTGAACGAGATCGTGGAATTCGCCGCCACGCTGACCGTGCCGGAAACCAACGTGGGCGGGTACGTCAATACCGGCTGGGACCTGGTTTCCAACCTGGCCGGTGCCGTGGCGGCGGCTGTGCTGATCCGGCTCTGCGCGTCCAAAGAAAAAGGGCCGTCCCAGCCCGGGACGGCCCTTTAAGAGGGAATACTGTTACGGCTGCGGAGGCTCGGTCATCGGGGCCGGAACCGGCGGCGCTTCCGGGGCGGCCGGCATGATGTCCGTCTTGATCTCCTCGACGGCCGTTTCCACTTCCGCGGCGGCGTCCTGGACCGCTTCCTCTGCGGTCTCCACGGCGGCGGAAGCCGATTCCATGGCCTCGCCGGCCGCTTCCTTGACGCTCTCCTCGGCCTGGGCCGCCACGTCCGCGGCGGTATCCACGACTTCCTCGGCCTTCTGGGTCACTTCTTCGAGTACCGGCGCGGGCGCTTCCACGGCCGGGGCCGCCGGCGCGGCGGGCTCGGCGACGGCCGGGGCCGTTTCTTCGGCCGGGGCGGCGGCGCCCTGCTCGCTCTGACCGCATCCGTTCAACAGCGCGACACTCATGACCAACACGGCGAAACAGCGAAACATACTCATTCGAACTGGCTCCTTTGTTGCTTTTTACCGGTGTCTTATCGACACGTCCAAGGTCCATAGAATCCACGAAGACCCCGCAAATGCAAGAGTTATTCGGGCGACGGAGGGCGGTCCCGGCGGATTCGCGAGGACGGGGCACCATCTATCCATGAAGGGGATGCGATTGTTCTTCATGGCGAACTTGTTCTTAGCGAAATCCGCGGACCCAGCCGGCCCAGCGGCCGGGGGCGGCCGCGGGCTACACCGAACATCGCATCGTCGGCGTCGGTGTAGCGCGGCCTCGCCCTCGAGGCCAGCGCCATGAATCGGTCCTGGGTTGGTCCCGCCTTCCGTGTTTACTGGAGGGCGAGCGTCCCGCGAGCCGCGCGGGGGGGACATGGCCGACAGGCTGAAAAAGATTACAAGGCGAGCAGTTCCTGCACGTCCGCCCAGGTCAGTTTCTGGAGGACCTGCTCGTCCTGCGTCAGCGTGGCGTCGATCACGGCCTTTTTCTTCTTCTGCATCGCCAGCACTTTTTCCTCCACCGTCCCGCGGGTGATCAGCTTGACGCTGTAGACGGTGTTTTTCTGGCCGATGCGGTGCGCGCGGTCGGTCGCCTGGTCCTCGACCGCCGGGTTCCACCAGGGATCGAAATGGATCACCATGTCGGCCCCCGTGAGGTTGAGCCCCGCGCCGCCGGCCTTGAGACTGATCAGGAACAGGGGGATGTCGCGCCGGGTGTTGAACTCGTGAACGACCTTGAGCCGCTCCCGCGTGGCGCCGTCGAGATAGCAATAGGCCAGGCCGCGCGCGTCCAGTTCCCGGCGCAGGATCGCCAGCATCGAGGTGAACTGGCTGAAGACCAGCACGCGGTGCCCCCCGTCGAGCGCCTCGTCGAGCAGTTCGAAGAACAGGTCCATCTTGGCGGACGGGAACTCGCTTCGGAGATCGGGCAGCTTGAGCAGGTCCAGGTGGCAGCAGGCCTGGCGGAGCCGGAGCAGGGTCTTGAGGATCTCCATGCGCGACCGCTCGAAGCCCTGCGCCGCCACGAGATCCAGCAGGCGCCGCTGGGACGCCTCCATGAGCTGCCGGTACACGAGCTGCTGGTCCCGCGTGAGGGAGCAGGAGGCGAGCCGCTCGATCTTTGGCGGCAGGTCCCGGGCCACGTCCTTCTTGAGCCGGCGCAGCAGGAAGGGGTGCAGCTTGCGGCGCAGCCGCGCCTGCGCGCGCTCGGCCTCCGCGCCGCCGGCGGCGATCGGGGCCTCGCAGTTTTCGCGGAAGGTCTTGTGCCCGCCGAGATACCCCGGCATGAGGAAATCCATGATGGACCAGAGGTCCAAGACGCTGTTCTCGATCGGCGTCCCGGTGAGCACGAACCGGTGGATGGCCTGGAGCTTCTTCACCGCGACGGCGTTTTGCGTGGACCGGTTCTTGATATGCTGGGCCTCGTCGAGCACGACGGCGGAGAACTCGCAGGCCAGGAGTCCCTCGATGTCCCGCCGCAGCAGCGCGTAGGACGTGATCACCAGGTCCGCCCGGCCGATCTCGTCGTGTTTCCCGCGCCGGTCGGCCCCGCTCCACAGCAGGACGCGCAGGTCGGGCACGAACCGGGCGGCCTCCTCGGCCCAGTTTTCGACGAGGCTGGTGGGGCATACAATCAGCACCGGCTTGGCTTTCGCATCTTCGTGCGCCCGGCCGAGCCGGACCCAGGCCAGCATCTGGAGCGTTTTGCCCAACCCCATTTCGTCGGCGAGGATGCCGCCGAACCCGTTCCGCTCCAGGAATCGCAGCCAGTAGACGCCGTCCTTCTGGTAGGGGCGGAGCGTGGAATCGAGGCTTCCGGTCAGCGGTTCCGGCTCGATCTTCTGTGCGCGGTTTTGCGTTCCCGCGCGGGCCCGCCAGGACGCGGGGGCCTCGACGTCGATGCCGTCCAGCGCGTCGAGCGACGACTTCACGTAGGCCGAGTAGACCCCGTCCATGCGGAACGTGCCCGGGTTCCGGCCCTCTCCGCTCGCGCAGTCGGCGAAGACCTGCCGGGCCGTGGTGATCGCCTCCTCGTCGAGCAGGATGGTCCGGCCCGCGCGTTCCAGGTAGGCGTCGCCCTTGAGAAGGGCCCGCTGGATGTCCGCCTCGGACAGGCTTTGCCCGGCGCCGTCCTCGTACTGGAAGCCCACGTCGAACCAGCCCGAGTCCGAGTCGTCGATCCGGACCACGGGCGTCGCGGATTCCACGTTCTCCAGGAAGGGCTGGATGCGCCCCTCGAACTCCACCTTCCAGCCTATCCGCCGGAGCAGCGGCAGGCCGCGGCCCAGGAAATTGAGCACCTCGCGCGTGCCGACGATGGGGGTGAGCGCGTCGCCGGCTTCGCCCGCGAAGCCCGTCCCGGCCAGCCGCTCCAGCGCCCGCACCTCGCCCGCCGGGTTGCGCACCGTGTAGCGCATCAGGTCGGCCGGGTCGGGCAGGGCGAACTGGCCCGCGGCATCAGCCTTGCCGGCCACGAGGACGATATCGTCCCCGTATTCGGCGTAAAGCGTGGCCGTGAGCGACGCGGGGCTGCCCCGCACGGCGAGCCTGAATTTCGGCGCGCCCGGATCGAGCGTGAACAGGTCGAGCGACAGCTCCGTTTCCACGCGGGCGTACTGCTCCAGCATCGGGAGTCCCGTCTGCAGAAACCGGGGCACGGCCTCGCGCGCGATGCACACGGGCTGCCGGTAGATCGAGTGGAGGCG
>JAGNIJ010000069.1 GCA_018001225.1 Kiritimatiellia bacterium
TTCGACCGGGTTTATGTGACTTCGTGCACACATCACCCCCTACCCAGAAGTCCAAAAAACCCCTCCCTCGACTCGAATCTGCCGTCCTGTACGCACTGACAGGATAAGAAAAGGGCCAAACACGAGGCGCCGCACGTTGTGCGGCGGCCGCGCCACGCCGTGGCGCGCTACAGCGCCTGTCGCGTCCTGGACAACTCCGTCGCGACATACAGGATCAGCATCGGCACGACCGGCAGGTGATGCCGCGCGCCGCCCTCGTAGAAACTGTAGATGGCCCACTTCGACAGCACCAGGATCGCCGTCGCCAGTTCGACGGGCGTGGCGCGGCGGCGTTGGATCAGCGCGCGCAGACTGACGAACGCCCAGAGGAATGCCAGCGTTCCCCACCCGGCCTGCGCGAGGAACCGAAGGACCTGATCCAGCCGCGGGATGGGCTCACCGCGGTGATTGATCAGTTCAACATAGCTGGTTTCCGTGCCCCACGTGTGGAGTAGTTTGCGGGCGGCCAGCCGGAGAAACGCCCCGGGATGGAAAAAGATCCATGCCTTCGCCTGGTCCCGGCAGTAGCGCATGTGCCGGAGCATTTCAGCCGGCGTTTCGATGCGCGTCGTGTCGGGGAGGGGGCTATAGAGGCCGTCGGAGTCCGGGTTGTTCGCGCTCCAGAGAACGAGCGGGCCGGACGTGCAGACGAGGACCGGCTCGCCGAACACCTGCCGGTTCCGCCAGGCCCAGGGCGCGATGACGATAACCATGCCGAGGAGGAAAGCCATCCACGCCGCCCACGCGCGGCGCTGGAAAAACGAACGGGCGTTAAGCAGCCAAAAGGCCAGGGCTTGTGCGGGGGCGACCAACAGAACCGCCTTGGTCAGCGAGCCGAATCCGGCGGCGAGACCGCCGAGGAATCCCGCGCCGGCGCCGCCCTCCTCCCGGGCGACCGTCAACCATCGGCCGACCATCAGGAGGATCATCAGCGTGTAGAGATAGAAGTAGTACGGGGTGACCAGCGCATAGAGGACCATCGACGGGTAGAACGCCATGGCCAAGGTCGCGCCCCGTGCGGATTCCGGCGGCAGGATGCGGCGCGCGATGGCATGCAGCGCGAGGATCATGCCGAGGAACAGGGGGAGTTGTCCAAGTTGGGCCACGAGTGGCGTGGCGCCGAGGACTTTGAAGAGGATCGCGTAGTACCAGATCTGGCCCGGAGCGTAATACGTGAGGGGCGACATTTGTCCCGCGCGCGCGAGGTGGGCGGCCTCTTGGAGTACAAACAGTCCGTCGAACGACGGCGCGGGCCGCAACCAGAGAACTAGTCCGACCTGGAGCAAGGCCGGGAGGCCGAGGGCCAGGCCCAGAAAGGCGCCGGTCGGTAGGCCGTCCAGGAGTCGGCCCGCGGCCTTCCGCATCCCGGCCGCGCGTCGGGCGCCGCACAGTCCGGCCGCGCCGGCCGAAAGCAGCAGCGGGATCCAGCCTTCGGGCCGACCCTTGTATAAAGGAAAAATGAGCAGCAGGCCCAGCGCCGCGAGCCCGGCGAACCGGAACCCGCCGGCCAGCAGCGCGCCGGCAACCCGCATCGGGCCGGAGGCTGGATTCGGCGTCATCATAGTCCGGGGCCATAGTAGAGAATGGGGTGGGGGGCGCAAGGCTGAAAGGGGCCCGGGCGTTCCTTTGCAGGGTCCACGCCGCCCCGCCCGCCTTTACCGGTTACATTGTTCCCTGTTCCCCCCTTCCCGCCCTTTCCGCTTCTCCCTCCTCTCTATTTACATTATGCGCATATGCGCATAATATAAATAGCCATGAACTACAGACAGGCGAAGGTAAGGGCGGAGATCCTGAAGGCCATGGCGCATCCGGTCCGCGTCCTGATCGTGGAAACCCTGCTCGGCGGGGATCGGTGCGGCCGGGAACTGAACCGGTTGGCCCGCATCAACCAGTCGAACATTTCCCGGCACCTGGCCGTGCTGAAGAAGGCCGGCATCGTCAGCGACCGGCGCACGGCGACCCGGGTCTATTACCACCTCGAAACGCCCTGCATCCTCAAGAGCCTCGATTGCGCGGCGGACGTCGTTCGCGCGGACACCCGGCGTCGTCATGATTATCTGAAGGTCGTTTGACATGAACAGGGAACTTAAAGTCTTCCTCGTTTTGGTCGCCGTCTTTCTGGGGCTGTATTACCTGCCCGTGGATGTGCCGCGCTTCCAGGGCGCGGTCCTCGAGGCATTCCGGCTGGCCAGGTGGTACGCGCGCGAACATGTCCTGCTCTGCCTCGTCCCCGCGTTCTTCATCGCCGGCGCCATCGGCGTGTTCGTCAGTCAGAACGCGATAATGAAGTATTTCGGGCCGAAGGCGCACAAAGCGCTGGCCTACGGCGTGGCCTCGGTTTCGGGCACGATTCTCGCGGTTTGCTCCTGTACGGTGCTTCCCCTGTTTGGCGGCATCTACATGCGCGGCGCCGGACTGGGACCGGCCATCGCGTTTTTGTATTCCGGCCCGGCGATCAACGTGCTCGCCATTGTGCTCACCGCCCGCGTGTTGGGCTGGCAACTCGGCGTCGCGCGGGCGATCGGGGCGGTGGCCTTCAGCGTTATCATCGGGCTGTTGATGCACCTGATCTTCCTGAAAGAGGAACGCGCCAAGGCGGCGCAGGGCCAGGATGTTTATCTCGGCGATGACGACGGCAAGAATCGCCCGCTCTGGCAGGTGGCGCTCTATTTCCTTTCCATGGTCGGCATCCTGGTTTTTGCCAACTGGGCGCGGCCCCCGCAGGCGGAGGGTCTATGGTTCGCTGTCTTCCGGGCGAAGTGGATGCTGACCTCCGGGGCCGCCCTCATGCTGGCCTTCCTGCTTGTCCGCTACTTCAGCCGCCGCGAACTGTCGGCGTGGTGTTCCGAGTCGTGGGGTTTCGCGAAGCAAATCCTCCCGCTGTTATTCATGGGCGTCCTGGCGGCGGGCTTCTTCCTCGGCAGCCCGGACAGCAAGGATGCGGGGATGATCCCCAATGCCTGGGTCCAGGCCCTGGTGGGGGATTCGCCGAACGCGCTGCTTACGCTCCTGGGCCGCGAGGGAGCCGCGCCGGGCTGGCTGGAAACGGCGTGGCCGGTGTGGACCAATTTCTTCGCCTCCGTCACCGGCGCGCTGATGTACTTCGCCACGCTGACGGAGGTCCCGATCCTGCGCGGCCTGCTGGACAGCGGCATGGGCCAGGGTCCGGCCCTCGCGCTCCTGCTCGCCGGCCCCGCGCTCTCGCTGCCGAACATGCTGGTGATCAACTCGATCCTGGGACCGAAGAAGACCATGACGTTTATCGGACTGGTGGTCGTGATGGCCGCCGTTACGGGGATGGTGTTTGGATTTGTGGTGAACTGAATCAGCGGAGGCGCTCATGAAGCATATTCAAATCCTGGGCACGGGCTGTCCGAAGTGCAAGTTGTTGACGGCGAATGCCGAGCAGGCTGTCCGCGAGTCGGGGATCGAGGCTCGCGTGGGGAAGGTGGAGAAAATCGCGGAGATCATGAAATTCGGCGTCATGACCACGCCGGCCCTGGTCGTGGACGGCGTGGTCAAGAGCGCCGGCAAGGTATTGAGTCCGGACGAGATCAAGAAGCACCTGTCTTGAGGGAGTGGTCTCTTGTGAAAAAAATCCTGATGGTTGCCGCGTTGGTGGTGGCTGTAGCCCTGGTTCTGGCTGTGAAACAAAGAAACGCGAAGGAGCCGGCACCAGCCGGCGGGGGTGGGGAAGTTGTTGTCGCGCTCCCGCGGCTGGTGGATCTCGGCGCCACGAAGTGCATGGCCTGCAAGGCCATGGCGCCGATCCTGGAGGAATTGGATAAGACGTTTGCCGGCCAGTTGAAGGTCGAGTTCATCGATGTCTGGGAGAACGAGGACGCCGGCCCGAAGTACGGCCTGCGCATGATCCCGACGCAGATATTCTTCGCTGCGGACGGCAGGGAGTTGTTCCGTCACGAGGGCTTTTTCTCGCGGGAGGACATTCTCGCGAAATGGGCGGAGTTCGGCGTCGCTCTCCATGAACCGGGGGCTCGCTGATGGAATGGATCCAGGGCGTCTTCACGGCGTTGTCGCACGCCATCGAGGGCTCGCCGGCCGTGGCCGTGTCGGCGGCCCTGGTCTGGGGCATCTTGAGCATCCTCTTGAGCCCCTGCCACCTGGCGAGCATCCCGCTGATCGTCGGGTTCATCGGCGAACAGGGGAGCATCACGACAAAGCGCGCGTTCTGGATCGCGCTCCTGTTTGCCGTCGGCATCCTGGTCACGATCGCGCTGATCGGCGCGGCGACCGCGCTGGCGGGGCGGATGATGGGCGACGTCGGCCGCTACGGCAACTACTTCGTGGCGCTGGTATTCTTCGTGGTCGGGTTGCACCTGCTGGATGTGATCCCGCTGAATTTCGGCGGGCCGGGCCGGGTGAACATGAAGCGCAAGGGTTACCTGGCCGCGTTCATCCTGGGCCTGGTGTTCGGCGTCGCGCTCGGGCCCTGCACGTTTGCCTTCATGGCCCCGATGCTGGCGATCACCTTCAAGATGTCGGCCGCGAACGGGCTGTACGGAGCCCTCCTGCTTCTGCTCTACGGGGTGGGGCACTGCGCGGTCATCGTGGCGGCCGGGACGTCGTACGAATGGATCGAGCATTACCTGAAATGGAGCGAAGCCTCCCGGGGCGCCGTGCGGATCAAGAAGGTCTGCGGCGCGCTGGTGATCCTGGGCGGGCTCTGGCTCCTGTACACCGCACCCTAGGAGGATAACCATGTCGCATATCTCGTGGCGCATCGCGCTGCTGAACGGCCTGTTCGTTTTGTCCGTGGCGGCGCCCGGATGGGCGGCCGGGGAGCCGGTCACGGCCCCGGCGGAGACGGTGGTGTTCTATTTCCACCGGACCGGACGGTGCCCGACCTGTCTCAAATTGGAGGCTTGGTCCGGCGAGGTGGTGCAGGGCCTGGCGGCCGGCGAAAACCCCCGGGCCGTGACATTCAAGGCCGTGAACCTCGACGTCCCTGAAAACAAGCATTACGAACAGGACTTCCAGCTCACCTTCTCCTCCGTGGTGGCGGCCGAGGTGCAGGCGGACGGGCGGGCCGCGCGCTGGAAAAACCTGGGCCGGATATGGGAGCTTTCCGGGCGAGAGGTGGAGTTCCGGAAATATCTTGCGGAGGAAATCGGTCGGTTCCTGGGCGCCCGGGGTCCGAAGCCGTCCCCCTGACGAGCCGCGGCCGGAGCCGTCCGCTGTGGCCTCCTTGACGAACGCCCACTTCGCGTTTATATTTCGTTATATGACGAAATGGAACAAGTCGTGAACAAGGCCTGCCGCGCGTTCGGGGCCTTGTCGGATATCCATCGCCTGCGGCTGCTGCTGGCCTTGCGCCGCGGCGAGCGGTGCGTTTGCCAGTTGATCGCGCTGATGGGGCTCGCTCCGTCCACCGTGTCCAAGCACCTGTCGATTCTCCGCGACGCGGGCTGGCTGGCGTCCCGTAAGCAGGGACGCTGGGTTTACTACCGCCTGGCGGAGCCCCTGCCTTTTCCAATGTTTGGAACAAAGGCCGCCCCGTTTTTCCAAGCATTGGAAAAGTCGCCGGCCGCGATGGCGGACGCGCGGAGACTGCGGCGGATAGCGGAAATGGACGCGGAGGTTCTATGCCGGAAGATCATGGGAAGATGAAAATCCTGTTCCTTTGCACCGGCAATTCCTGCCGGAGCCAGATGGCGGAAGGCTGGGCGCGCCACCTGAAGGGCGGCGCGATCGAGGCGTATTCCGCCGGCCTCGATACGCGTGGGCTCAATCCGTTGGCCGTGAAAGTCATGGCCGAGGCGGGCGTGGATATCTCGGGGCAGCGCTCGAAACACGTGGGCGAGTTGAGGGAAGTTCCTTTCGATTACGTGGTGACCGTTTGTGACCACGCGCACGAATCCTGCCCGCTGTTTCCGGGCGGGACCAAGGTGGTGCATGTCGGTTTCGACGACCCCCCGCGGCTGGCGAAGGCGGCGAAGAACGAGGAAGAGGCGCTGCAACATTATCGGCGCGTGCGGGATGAAATCAGAGCCCTCATCGAGAAATTACCGGAGGTCCTGAAGACATGAATGAAAAGATCGGCCACTCGAACGAAAGAAAACTCACGAATGTATTCGAGCGCTACCTGACCGTCTGGGTGGCGTTATGCATCGTGGCCGGCATCATCCTCGGCAAGGTCGCGCCGGGCGTCGCCCGGTTCCTGGACGGCCTGTCCATCTTCGTGAACGGGGCGCCCGTCGTGTCCATCCCCATCGCGATATGCCTCTTCTTCATGATGTATCCCATCATGGTGAAGATCGATTTCGCCTCCGTCGTGAAGGCGGGCAGGAGCGGCAAGCCTGTCTGGCTGACCTTGTTCGTCAATTGGGCGATCAAGCCCTTCACGATGTACGGCATCGCGCTGTTGTTCCTGGGCTTTCTCTTCCGCGGCCTCATCGGGGCCGAGGCGACCGACCTGGTGAAGATGCCGTTCGGCCTGGACCTCGCCGTGGGTGCGACCCACGGGGCCGGCACCGTGGTCGTGCACGAGGGCGTCAAGATGCTGCAGGTCCCCTTGTGGCGCAGCTACTTCGCGGGTTGCATCCTGCTCGGCATCGCGCCCTGCACCGCGATGGTGCTGGTCTGGGGATATCTTGCGCGCGGCCGTGACGGCCTCACCCTGATCATGGTGGCCATCAACTCCCTCTCCATGCTGGTGCTCTATGGGCCGCTCGGCGGATTCCTGCTGGGCGTCGGGCGCCTTCCCGTCCCCTGGCAGGCCCTGTTGCTCTCCATCGGCATCTACGTGGCCCTTCCCCTCGTCGCCGGCTACTTCTCCCGCAAGTGGATCATCCGGGCGAAAGGCGAAAGGTGGTTCGTCGAGAAGTTCCTGCACGTTCTCACGCCCATCACGATCATCGCCCTGCTGACCACGCTGGTGCTGCTGTTCAGTTTCAAGGGCGAGACCATCCTCGGCAACCCGCTGACCATCCTGTGGATTGCGATCCCTCTGTTCATCCAGACCATGCTCATCTTCTGGCTGGGTTACGGGTGGGCCCGGCTGCTCAAGCTGCCCTACCAGGACGCCGCGCCCGCCGCGATGATCGGGGCGTCCAACCACTTTGAGGTGGCCATCGCGACGGCGACGATGCTGTTCGGCCTGTCCTCCGGCGCGGCCCTGGCGACGGTGGTCGGGGTGCTGATCGAGGTGCCGGTGATGCTGGGACTGGTGAAGATATGCCTCAAGACATCGCGCTGGTTTGGCGGCCCGCGGGCGGCGCCGGCGGGTGAGGGCGGTCCGGGGTTCCCCCTCGCGCCGGCTTGACACGCCGCCCGTCCCCGCGATGATACCTAGAGGGTCTAGGTATCATCACGGGGAGGGGGCATGGAGTACACGAATCCGGCGTACTGGAAGGCGATGATGGATGCGAGCCTGTGCCGGCTGCTGATCCTGCGGATCGTCTGCGAGCGGCCGCGGCACGGGTACGGGATCATCTGGCGCGCGGCGGAGCTGACGAATCATCAGCTCGTGCCGACCCAGGGGACGATTTATCCCGTGTTGCGCGACCTGGCGCGCTCGGGCTGCCTGCAATGCCGCATCGAAAGGACCGGCCGACGGGAGCGCCGGGTCTACCGGGCGACGTCCCGCGGACGGCAGGCCTTGCGCGCGGGTGCCGGGGTCTGGCGCCGGGGCCTGGCCCGGTTGCAGGCCCTCCTGGGCCCCGCCCGGTCCGGGCCAGGCGATGATACCTAGAGGGTCAAGGTATCAAGGGGCGGCCGATTGGTGCGGCATGGGTTTCGGAGAGCAGGAGGAAGATCATGACGAAGGACATCCGGGAGACCGTTCGCCAGGGATACGGCGCTATCGCGACCGGCGGCGGGTCGTGCTGCGGGCCGGCGAAGAGCTGCTGCGGGGGTGACGGAGCTGCCGGCGTCGCCAGGGCCGTGGGCTATTCCGACGCGGAACTGGCGACGCTGCCCGAGGGCGCCAACATGGGGCTTTCGTGCGGGAACCCGGCGGCCCTGGCGGGATTGAAACCGGGCGAGACGGTCCTGGACCTCGGCGCCGGCGGCGGGTTCGACGTGTTTCTCGTGGCGCAAAAAGTGGGCCCCGCCGGCCGCGCCATCGGCGTGGATATGACGCCGGAGATGGTCGCCAAGGCCCGCCGCAACGCGGAGGCCTTCCGGGCGAAGACCGGCTTGGATAACGTGGAATTCCGCCTCGGCGAGATCGAGCACCTGCCCGTGGCGGACACGAGCGTGGACGTCGTGATCTCCAATTGCGTCATCAACCTTTCCCCCGACAAGCCGCGGGTCTGGCGCGAAGCCTTCCGCGTGCTCAAGCCAGGTGGGCGCGTGGCCGTGTCGGACCTGGCCCTGCTGCGACCCCTGCCGGACGCGGTTCGAAGGTCCGTGGAAGCCCTGGTCGGCTGCATCGCCGGGGCGGTCCTGGTCCGCGACACCGAGGCCATGTTGAAGCAAGCCGGCTTCATCGACATCAGCCTGGAATCGAAGCAGGAGTACATCGAATCCATGAGCCAGTGGAGCGATCCGCTCTACCGGGCAATCATCGGGCAGCTTCCCCAGGGATCGTGCCTGGCCGAGTACGTGACCAGCCTGGCCCTCTCGGCGCGGAAAGCGGGCTGATGGCCGCGGGCGCGGGCGCGGGCGCTATCGCGACACCGGCTTGGCGGAGACCGGGTCCAGCGCGGCATTCAACAGGTACGCCAGGCGCACGCCGGCCTTCTGCAACTGCTCGCGCGCGACGGGCCCCGCGGCGTCGATGTAGTTCTCCCGCGTGAGGTTCATGCCCGGACGGCTCCACTTGAACGGCAGGTGCGTGCCATCCGCGTGACGATAGGCCGTGTATCGCGCCAGCGTGTGGCTTTCCAGGGCCCAATCGAGCGGACCTCCACCGGCCCACAGTTCCATCTGTTCGGGAGTGATCTCGCGGTCCCACTGCCGGGCCACGCTGTCCGGATCTCGTCCGGCCATGATCTCGCGCACCATGGCGTCATCCCAGACGCCGTGCAGGTTGAGCGGGTAGTCCAGGGCCGTGGCATCGTCCGCGGTGAAATCCTCCCCCCGGAAAGAGCGAACGGGAAGGACGCTGGCGCGGGCGTGGGGA
>JAGNIJ010000070.1 GCA_018001225.1 Kiritimatiellia bacterium
GCGGTGCCCCACCCGGAGGCGCTCCGCATCCGCGACGACGTGGGCTTCTTCCAGACGGTGCGGGCGGCGCTGGCCAAGCGGGAGGATGGCGAACGCAAGACCGACGAGGAATTGGACTTGGCCATCCGCCAGATCATCTCGCGGGCAGTGGTCACCGACGGGGTGGTGGACATCTTCGCCGCGGCGGGACTGAAGAAGCCCGACATCTCGATCCTGTCGGACGAATTTCTCGCGGAAGTCCGCGGTCTGCCTCATCGCAACCTGGCCGTGGAGCTGCTCCAGAAGCTCCTGCGCGGCGAGATAAAAAGCCGCGCCCGCCGCAACGTGGTGCAGGCGCGGTCCTTTGCGGATCTGCTGGAAAGGGCGCTCCGCCGCTACCAGGCGCGAGCCGTCGAGACGGCGCAGGTGATTGAGGAGCTCATTGAGCTTGCGAAAGAGATGCGCGCCGCCGGCACGCGGGGCGAGTCACTGGGTTTGAGCGAGGACGAGCTTGCGTTTTACGACGCGCTCGAGACCAACGACAGCGCGGTGAAGGTGCTGGGCGAGCCGACGCTGCAGGCGATCGCGCGGGAGCTGGTGGCCTCGGTGCGGAAAAACATCACCATCGACTGGACCGTCCGGGAGAACGTCCGGGCGCATCTGCGGGTGATCGTCAAGCGCATCCTCCGCAAGCACGGCTATCCCCCCGACAAGCAGGAAAAAGCCACCCAGACAGTGCTGGAACAAGCCGAGGTCTTGTCCGAACTCTGGACCACGGCGTAAAATGTAAACATCAACTTTTACCAATCTTGAGTGCCTAGTGAAAACAAAACCAACTTTCCCTGTTACTTGCAAGAAATTGAGCATTGAAGAAATCGCCGGAATTCTCCATCGCGCCCTTGCGGCATCGAAGCGCTTTGCCTCAATCGCCGAGTTGGCGAGAGAACTTGGTATCCCACGGCAGACATTAAATCATTACTTCTTTGGAAGGGTGCGGCCATCGGAAGAGAGATGGATTTGTTTAAGGAATGCTCTGGTTGATCAATCTGCACATGACGATCATATTCAGCGAAAATCCAAGCCTACCAAGGCCGCTGTAAAACAAGCCACTCAGCTCAACGCCGATCTCAAGGGGCTTCGGAAGATCCTTTTGTATTTCCGAGATGCAGATCCGTCCGATAGAAAAATCCTGCGCGAAACCATCCCTGGCCGTGAGATCGGCTACCTCGCCGGATTGATGACCGCTCTTTATGATGAAGATCAGCTAGCGGCTTGGTTGGTTTTTTCGGAAGATGAGGCGGAGGATTCGAAATGAAAACTCTGCAAATCGGCGATTCAAAAAATGCCATTTTGCTACTCCAACGGAGCCAGACGGATCCTCAGAAAGCGCTGGCGGAGCTTATCGAGAACAGCATCGATGCGTCAGCTAAGAACATCACGATCACCCGGTATCGACACCAAGGCAACGTAGAGATCACGATTGAGGATGACGGAACCGGTGTCAAAGCGGGGGCGGATGGCAATCCGGATTTTGACCGTCTGGCCAATAGCCTATGTGATTCTTACAAAAAGTACTTGGATCAGTTGACGCGGGAAAATATCCAGGGAGAATTCGGAATCGGCCTGTTGGGATTTGCCGCGATCGGAGAAAACTTGGAGATGCTCTCGCGCGCCGGTAATTCACGTACGCGGTTCTTTCGTTTGGTCGCTGGATCCATTGACTATGAGGATGGATTTTCAAGGGCAGAACTACCGACGAGTGGTACCCAGGTCCGAATCTGGCCGGTGCAAAAGGATATTCAAGCCCGTTTGACCGCTGAGAAATTGAACAGTTACCTGGGCCAGGAGCTGCGTGAAAGGATCAGAAATTCGCAGGTCATACTCAAAATAGTAGATCGACTCCCGGGCGGGCGGACCGTCACGGTCAAGCCGTTGGATTACCGCGGAGAGAAAATTCGCACGATCGACAAAATCAAGACAGCAAGCGGGAATATCGATTTTCGTTTGTTTGTGGCTCAGGAAGGCGAGCATGGCCGCGTCTGTGTGTGCCGCCGCGGCACTCGGGTGTTGGATGATATCACCTCGATTCCCGAGCTCAATCACTCGCCATGGGACAATGAGATGCTAGAAGGAATGATAGACAGCAGGTTTATCAATATTTCCCCGGCATCTCGACGGACGATTGTTCCTGACTCCGGACTGTCAGAGTTGATTGCGGCCGCCAGATCCGTCGAGTCGTTGATCGAATCTGAACTGGAAAAGGTGAAGGAACAGAGACAAGAGAAACTCGGCCGGGATCTCTTAAAGAAATTGCAGGAGACGTTTAACCAGGCCATGCGCGATCTGGCGGCTGAATATACATGGTTCGGTGGGAAAAAAGGCGGCCGAATCCCCGGAACAGGCGAAACCCCCGACCATCCGCGCAAGATGATTCGTTTGTCGGGAGGCCCGTTGGATCATGTGACCATCGTCCCGAAGATAGCCCAGATTGGGCCGAACGAATCCAAGGAGTTCATTGCGAAAGCATGGTCGAAAGATGATGGATTGATCCCTGTGGGTGTTCAATTTTCCTGGTCCATTCATCCGAGTCGGGGATCTCTGAAAACGGATCATGATCGGGCGACATTTGAAGCGCCAGCAGAAGAAGGCGAGGTGAAACTCCGCGTTCAAGCGAAGCGGGATAATGTTGAGGCCAGCCAAGAGGCGTTGATTCTGATTCTCTCAAAGACGAAAAAATCGGGCGGATTGAATATTCCCCAAATTCGCTTTGTCGATATGCCGAATGAAAACTGGCGATCAATGTGGGAAGCGGCGACCGAGACGTTGAAGTGCAATTCCGGCCATCCGAATTATCGGCGAGCCCAACAACGCAGCCGAAGCGCTCTCATGCGCTATATCGCCTTCCTGATTGCGAAGCACTTGGTCCTGCACAATTACGCCCATGCCGGCGAGGAAGTTGTCTTGGAACGTTTGATCGAAGTGATTTCAGTGCTTGAGGCTAGATTGTAAGTTTATACTATTTATATCTTCAATCATTCGGATTCAACTTTGAAATTAACACGCCCGTTATAACCTGTCTTAACGTAGGCGACTTTATAGCCTGCACCTAGCCATCCAAAGCAATTGGTCCGAGTCAGACTGTTGGCCCACCAGGTATGGTTGGTTCGTGCAGTCTCAGGCAAATTGAATCCGAGGATGGCCTCGATCTGATCGAACGTCAGGATGATCTCAGGTCGTCCATCCACTTTCAGATAATCTGCTAAATGGCGATATTTCCCTCTGTATTCGGTTAGGTGCCGAACCGGATCTCTGTTTCGAATAGACGTTGCGCCTGTGCCACTCCCTCGGGTTTGCCTCACTTGCGTTTTTCGGGTGGTTGTGGTTTGAGTAGAAAGGTTTGTCGAAGGCGTTGGGGGAATAAGGGTGATCATCCGATCAGTTCGCGAGGTGTCTTTAACAACAATAATGTCGGCAGGCAATTTCTGATCTTTCGTATCCGTTTTATCCAACTGCTCCTTGAGCGCTCTGATCCCGCCATCGATGAAAATCTTCTGCCACAATCCGATATCCTTGACGGAAACATTCAGCTGCCGAGCTGCGGTGTGCAGCGTTGTTTTTCCAGAGAGAATGAGTAGAACCGTCTGTGCGCGATCCAGCGCTCTGGAATCACGTTTTCCAGTCGCTTCGTGCGAACTCCCTGATTGAACGATGCCGTCATATTTCTGGTTGTGTCTGGATGGGATTTCTACATTGAGCTGGCTCATGGTCGATTGCCACGCCAGCTGAGCACTGTGGCACAGTTGTTGATAGCTAATCAATCCATCCCGCCAATCCTGAAGGGGCTGCGGCAATGGGCTGCCATATAATTTATCCTCATCGCCGGCTTCGAGTATCCATGCCGCGATGGAGTTTGAAAACTCCCTGAGTTGAAGTTTCTGGTAGAAACGGTGATTGCCATCGACGATATAGCAGAACTGATCGTCGGCCAATACTAAAACGATGGGTGAATAACGAATATTTCTGATTTCGGCATGAGGATCGGGCAGGTTTGTCGGGCGAATTCGTTCGATTGGGACTAGGGCCAGAAGTTTTTGTAATAGCTTTGTACGAGTTGATCTTGAATCTTCCATCAGACCAGATGGCACCTCTTCGATCATGTTTCAGAGCGACACTAAGGGTATTTTACCATCATTGGACACTCTCGTGTTTACACGGCTTGAGTTCGATCGGAATAAGTCGTGTTTAAGACAAATTGGTCCACATATCTCATCTTCCTAACAGTAAGCTCGAATACTACTCATCTGATTTTTCCCAATGCGAGCGGCGGCCTTCGTAGTCGAGGAAGCCGTAGCCTTCATAGTGTTCGGGTTCCCAGTCGTCCGCCTCCAGGCCGTATGCGGGTCCCTCCAAATCCTCGTCCGGATCCTTCATCATGTCCACCAACTGCTCGTCTTCATCCTTGTCCCATTCGTCCTTCTCTTCATCTTCGTCCATGACCGCCTCCCGTCATTTCTGTTTCGAAGAATGTTGACCACTCCTGACCGGCAAGCGGCAGCGCCGGTTAATCAGTGATACGGACACAGCTTCCACGCCGGGTCCAGGCGCCGGCCGCACTCCGGGCACCGCCGATCCAGCTCGCGGCCGCAGTACGGGCAGCGCCGGAACTCGGGGCTCCGCGCCGCTTCGCCGCAGCGCGGACATTCGCCCGCCGCCGGTTGTTCCGTGCTGGCGTCCGGGCCGAACGACGACGGATCGTTTGCCGGCATGGGCTCTTTGGGTTCCGCCCAGAGCCTCGGCGTCGGGTGCCGGCCGGTTACAGTCGGCGCCTCTTCCGGCTGGAGCTCGTAGGTGACCCACACGTTGGAGCTCGGGACGTTGCCCCGGACGCTCAGGACGCGGACGCCGCCGAGCTGCTGGAGGCGCCGGCCGATCATGACCTGGTTGACGTTGGGCATGTTGTTCACGAGCTGCAGGGACGCGTGCACATCCCCGGCCCGGACGGTCAGCTCGCGACGCCCCGCCCCCCGGGCCTGCCGGAAGAGCCCGTCGAGGTATTCGCGGATCCCGTCGGCGGTGCTCGACGAACGGACTTCCCGCACCGGTTGAAGGGAGCGCGGGGGCGTGCCGGCCGCCGCCGGTGATGGCGCGGCACTGGAGGGAAGCACGCGCAGGCGCACGTACTCGCCGGGTGCCTGGCGCTCGAATTCGAGACGGAGCCCGGCGGCGGCGAACATGATGGCCAGGCGGTCCTGGTTGGGCCGGTTGGTCTTCCGGAAGAGCCCGGCGGTGTCGCGGCCGCAGACGGAGTCGCCGTCCGCCTTCGTGAGCCAGCGCCCCGGGTGCTCCGCCAACGGGGCATACACACCTCGCAGTCGTTGATGGGGGGGACGGCTCGGTCGTCCTCCGGTTTCGACGCCCCAAGCCTGCTCGTCTCCGGAAGACGAAATCTCCAGGGTGTTCTCTTGGGACTCTTTCAGTTCATCGTCCCGGTCATCGGCATCGCTCATTTGAACTCCTCCTGAGATGATTGAATTGAATGCTCATTCGGACGCTTCGGGATACAACCGCTGGTAGACCACTTTCATATCACTGTAGTGGACCACCTGGTTATCCTTGACGAGCTGCTCGGCTGATTCCACGCTTTCGAGCAGGGGGAAGAGCGCCGCCCGCAGGGCGGGCGGTGTCTTGAACGCGCGACCGCCATACGGCACGGTGTAATACCCCACCTGGATGCCGGATGAGCCGCGCTCCGAAAGAACATCCGCCGCCTTGGCCAGTAAGCCGGAGTAGTTTGAGGAGGTGGTGAAGAATCCCACGGCCTGGCGGGTGCCGCGCGCCTGGAAGAAGTCGGCGATCACCTCACCTATATGATGATCGATCCAATGCCGTAATGTGTGGCTATCGAGGTCGCTCTCGTACGGACGGATGGGCTCGGAGCCGTGGACCACGCCGTAGCAGCCGCTGAGGATGAGCACGTCGATGCGGCCCTCGGTCATTTCTCGGATGAGATCATAGGTCAATCCCCCCTGAAAGATGAGCCCCGTGTACAGCCGCATAGCAGGAACGGGATCAACCCCGTGCTGCACCGCGCAGGCCGGTTGAATGACTTCCCGGCCCTTCTCCAGCCAGGCGGCGCCGGGAAGCCAGCCAGGTTTTGTCAAAAGAACCGGTTCCATCTCCAGTTTCCCCCACCCCGTCTTCTTTTCAGTGCACGGAAGAACAATGCAAAGGTCAGGCATAATCCCTCCTTCGTTCAGAATTTGCTTGTATTATTACACAAGACACTGAGCGTGTCAAATGATTTTTTTAGTATTTTTTATTCCATTATTTACAATAATTTACAAGACTTTTAGTGTTTCCTGCAGCGAAGGCCTTGCGTTTTTCTACGCCAAGTGGTACAATTCACCCCATATGAATAACCTAAACTATCTTCCAATCGCGGGCGGGGGCGAGTGGGGGGAGCTGCTGTCCTGGTTCGGACTGACCAAGGACGGCGTCCTCGACCGCTTCGCCGCATCGTCCGCGCGCGCCGTCGACCGGGGGACCGGCGACGAGCGCTTCGTCTACATCCCCGGCACCCGGCCCGACCGGGTGCTCCTCGTGGCCCACGCCGACACCCGCTTCGACCACCTGCCGGCGTTCCCGCCGCCGCTCCAAGTGGCGGATGGAATCGTCCGCTCCGCCGACCCGGCGATGGGCTGCGGCGCGGACGACCGCGCCGGCTGCGCCATCCTGTGGGCGCTGCGGGACCTCGGCCACTCGCTCCTCGTCACCAGCTGCGAGGAGTACGGCCAGAAGGCCAGCCACTGGCTCATGGACCACAACCCGGACCTGGCCGCGGAGATCAACGACGCCCACGGCTTCGCCGTCGCGTTCGACCGCCGGAACGCCGCCGACTTCAAGTGCTACGACGTGGGCACCGACGCCTTCCGGGCGTACGTGGCGGCCATGACGGGCTACACCGAGCCGGACCGGGGCTCGGTCACCGACATCCGCGTGCTGTGCCGGGACATCCCCGGCGCCAACCTGAGCGTCGGGTACCACAACGAGCACACGCCCGCGGAGTACCTGGACCTGGCCGCGTGGCGGCACACGCTGGCGGTGGCGCGGGAGTGGCTGGCGCCGTCCGGCCTGCCGCGGTTCCGGCGCGCGGCGTCCGACGTGTTGTCCCTCGCCGCGGGAGGGGCGTGAGATGAAGGAAACCATCATCCTCCCGGCGGACGCGCTGGCCGCCGTCGAGAGCACGGCGCTCTTCTACCCGTGCAGCGGCGACGACTGGCAGGCGCCCATCCGGCTGTTCGCCCCCGCCGTCACGGCGTTCTGGTTCGTCGACCGGGCGTATTTTCCCCTTTCAAGGCCCGCGGATACCGCGCGGCCGCTGCTCCATCGCTGGCCCGGTTACGAGTTTCTGGAAAAGCACCTGCGCGGTCCCGCCGGGGCGGAGGTTCAATACAAGGTCGATCCGATCACGGGCAAACGATACCCCGATCTCGAACCGTGCGTCCTGACAGAGCGCTACCGGCACCGGCGCAGCGGACGGGTCATCGCCGTCCACCGGCGCCGGGGGTACGGCTTTTCCGCGTTCCGGAAAGAGATCACCACGCTCGGGGTCTTCTTTTATCGCGGCGACAGCCAGGGCGAGGGCGGAAGCGGCAATCTATGGCTGAAGTGGGATCACATTCAGGAGGTGTGCGACAAGCTCGTCGACGGAGGGCTGTTCGCGACGGATGGCAGCAATCACCTGCGGAGCCGGGAATACACGGAGCTGTGGCGGCTGAATGCGGCGGGGCGGGATTTGTCCCCCGCGGAATTGGTTCAGGCGGCCAGGCCGTTCACGGACAGGACCGGACGCCGCTTCACGTGCGTGGGTTACGCGGGGTACCGCTACGGCTTCACCCTGATCTGGCAGGTCAGGCAGCCACCCGCTGCGTCTGGGTGTTGATCGGAAGGACCAGAAAGAGTATCGTCTGGGCGAT
>JAGNIJ010000071.1 GCA_018001225.1 Kiritimatiellia bacterium
CAACGGCTACAGCGCCATCTGGATCGGCCTCGGCCTGCGCGAGACCGGCGGCCGCCTGGTGGCGATTGAATACGACCCAGGCCGCGCCAGGCAAGCCGCCGACAACATCCGGCGGGCCGGCTTGGCCGACATCGTGACGGTGGTCGCCGGGGACGGCTTCCGGGAGATCCCGAAGCTCGGCGGTGAGTTCGACTTCGTGTTCCTGGACGCCTGGAAGAAGGACTACAAGCGCTTCCTCGACCTCACCTGGCCGCGCCTGGTCCCGGGCGGCCTCTTCCTCGGGCACAACGTCGTCAACAAGCGCTCGGAAATGCCCGACTTCCTGGACGCCATCACGCGAAACCCGGCCATGCTGACGTCGATCGTCTCCCCCTCCGGCGAGGGCGTGTCGATCAGCTACAAGCGCCGCTAGGCCTTTGAAAGGGGATCCTGCAGAGGAAAGGCGGGAGGGCGCCCGCGGGTGGATGCTAGACTGAGAACCGTGGGCCGGTAGCTCAGGGGTAGAGCAGCAGACTTTTAATCTGCGGGCCGTGGGTTCGATTCCCACCCGGCTCATACCAGCTTCGGAGGTCGTCGGCGCATGACTCGCACGCGGCGGATCGGGATCCTCACCGGGGGCGGCGATGTTCCCGGCCTCAACGTGGCGATCAAGGCGGTGGCGGTCAGGGCGCGCAACCACGACATCGAGGTGCTCGGGCTGCGCCGCGGCTGGCTGAGCCTCGTGCAGATCAACCCCGACGACCCCGGCTCGCTTTCCGCCTGGACGATGTCGCTGCCGCCCGACCGGGTCCGCACCTTCGACCGCACGGGCGGGACCATCCTGCACACGTCGCGCACCAACCCGAGCAAGATGAAGCCCGAGGAGGTGCCGTCCTGGATCCGCGCCGAGGACCGCGCCGCCCTGCCCGACGGGCGCGTGGACTGCACGCGTCACGTCCTGCGCGTGCTCGACTTCCTCGGTCTCGAGGCGCTCATCCCGATTGGCGGCGACGACACCCTCAGCTTTGCCTCCCGTCTGCACCAGGAAGACTTCCGGGTGGTGGCCATCCCCAAGACGATGGACAACGACGTCTTCGGGACCGACTACTGCATCGGGTTCTCGACGGCGGTGACCCGCTCGGTGGACGCGATCACGAACTTCCGCACCTCGGTCGGCTCGCACGAACGCATCGGCGTCGTGGAGCTGTTCGGCCGCAACTCGGGCGAAACCTCACTCTACGCGGCGTACCTTGCCGACGTGGACCGCGCGATCATCTCGGAAGTGCCCTTCGACATCGAGCGCCTGGTGAAGTTCCTGGTCGAGGACCGCGGACGGAACCCCTCGAACTACGCGATGCTGACGATCTCGGAAGGGGCGCAGCCCAAGGACGGCGGCGTCCTCGAGACAGGCGAAGAAGACGCCTACGGCCACCGCAAGCTTGGCGGCATCGGCTACATCGTGGCCCAGGAGATCAAGGAGCGGAGCGGGATCAACATCATGTACGAGCAGCTCGCGTACATCATGAGATCGGGCGCGGCCGATTCGCTCGACCGGATGGTCGCGGTGTCGTTCGGTTCGCTGGCGCTCGACCAGGTGGCGATGGGCCACGCCGGCCGCATGGTGTCGCTGCAGCAGGGGATCTACACGACGGTGCCGCTCGACCTCGTGATCCAGGGCAAGAAGCGCGTCGACGTAACCGCCCTGTACGACACCCACGAGTACCGGCCGCGCGTGCGCGACATGCTCGGCAAGCCCATGTTCCTGTACTAGTAGGGGCTTTAGCCCCGTTTCTGCATGGGTCTCCCGCGGCCTGCCCGGGGCGTCACCGCCGCATGTCCACGCTGATCCGCGCCGGCTCCCCGGCCCTGACCGTCGTCCGGACGGTCTTCTCCCCGAATCGCGGGTGGCTCAACACCACCAGGTGGGGGCCGATCGGCACCGTGAGCGCGCCGAGCGGGGTCTGCCCCACCGGCCGCCCGTCGATGGTGACCTCAGCCCAGGGGATCGCGTTGATGGCCACGGGCTCTTCCGGCACCTCCGCCTCGACAATCGTCGTGCGCCCGGCCGAAACCCGGACGGTGCGGCTCGCTTGGTAGCCGACCGCCTCGTTGGTGAGCTGCACCGTGTGGGTGCCGGCGTCGAGCGGGATGCGGTCCATCTCGCTCGTGCCGAGCAGTCGGCCCTCCTTCGTCACGCGAAGCTCGAAGGGGGCGCGGACCTGGATCGAACCCTCGGCGGCAGGCGCCGCCGCGGGCTCGGCTGCCGCCGGCAGCGGGACGACGAGCGACACCGTTTCCCCGGCAGCGACGCGCGCGGCATGCCGGTAGGTGCCTCCCGCGTGCTGGATCACCACCGCATGCTCGCCTGGCCCGATCGACGGAACGATCACCGGCGAGGCGCCGAGGCGTTTGCCGTCCACGGTGACGATGGCGCCGGCCGGTTCGGTGCGCACGGCCAGCGAGCCGGTGGTTGGGGCGGGCGGTTCTGCGGCCACGGGCGGCGTCGAGTCGAGCGTGTCCGCCGGGGCACCGGCGTCTCCAGGGGAAGCGGCCGGTCCGGCGGGAGCCAGTCGCAGCACCGCCACCACCAGCGCGGCCAGCAGGCAGACGGCGAGCAGGGCGAGCGCTCCGCGCCCTGCAAACCGCTTCGCGCCCGTCACCAGCGGGAGCTGGGGGCGGGCCGGGGGCAGGATGAAGGGTTCGGGCTTTCGCGGAGAGGGGTCGTGGCCCGCGCGTCGTTCGGGCGCGCGTCTGACGGTTTCGTCAACGCCCGGGAACCCGGTTGAAGGCGGCGGTTGTTCGGGCTGCTCGAGATCCAGGTAGGCCAGGTCGTCGGGTGCCGGAGGCCAGGCGAGGTCCTGGTGGGGCTGGCTGCGGGGCATGGACCACTGTAAACGCCGCTAGCTGGCAGACCATGGGACGGGGATCCCATTTTCCCGCCGCCAAGGTCAGCAACAGAAATAGGATCGTGCGGTCAAAGTTGGCGTGTGAGCCCAGGGGGCCGGGTTCCCGGATCCGTCAGCGGATCCCGGTTTCCGGAAGAATCCGACCCGGATGATGACGGCAGTGTGCCCGGCCCGACTTTCGCACGCTCCCCGGCGAGCGGCCGTCCTGGCGCTCGTCCCCCACGCCGGACGTTCCTCGCGCCGCTCGCACACCCTCGGACATCCCGTTTCTCGGTGCTCGCGCACAGCTCATCAATTTGGGAAACGGCCAGAACAAGGGAGACGTTCACAGTGCACGCGACCACCAGGGGCGGCCTTGCCGCACTCATTTCGATCGCCGCGCTCACCGGTGTACTGGCCCAGCAGGCCACGCCCCCCGGCCCACCGACCAACGTGCGAATCCTCAGCCAGCAGACCGGCGGGACGGGCGGCGGATCCGGACCGCGCACCGGGATCTGGATCGGCAAGTCCGAGCTGGATGCCCTGCCGATGAGCGGCACGGCCTGGAACGAACTGAAGGCCGAGGCCGACTCGAGCTGGACGGTGCAGTCGATCGAGACCCAGAGTGGCCAGGTCTTCAACGTCCAGGCGATGGCCGGTGCGCTCGTCTACGCGCGGCTGGCTCCGAACGCCAGCGCCGGGACTTACCGGGCGAAGGTGGCGCAAGCCATCCGCAACGTCATGGCCCGCCCGGACCAGTCGTCGTCCTGCACGGCGCCCAACCGCAACCTGGGGACCTGGGCGATCAGCGCGGACCTCATCAACCTGCGGGAGTACGACCCGACGCTCGACACGCAGTTCCGGGCGTGGCTGCGCCGCAAGCTCGACGTCCCGTACGACAGCAGCCCGTCCACCATCCGCACGCAGGTCGCGCGGCCGAACAACCAGGGCGCGTGGGCGTGCTTCGCGGTCACCGCGGTGAGCCGCTACCTGGGGGACACGGCGACGCTCAACACCATCGCGGTCCGCATGCGCCGCTTCCTGGGGGACACCTCCGCGCCGTACAGCCTGCGCTGGGACACGTCGAACCAGTCGTGGCAGGCGAACCCGGGCAGCCAGGCGTCGTGGGTGGGGATCAACCCCAAGGGCGCGAAGCGTGACGGGCACAACTTCGACGGCATCCAGCCTGAAGATCAGCGCCGCGGCACACCGGAAAGCTACTCGGCCTCGAGCTTCCCGAACGACTTCTCGAGCGTCCGCTACAACGAGGTCGCGCTCGGCGCCTACCTCGGCACCGTCCTCATGCTCGAACGCGCCGGCTACCGGGACCTAGTCGACGCGTCGGACCAGGCGCTGCTGCGGGCGGCGCGCTGGATCAAGTACGCCGCCGACAACTACGCCTCGAAGGGATACGTCTACTTCCGCGGTTTCCACGAGGCGGCGCAGCCCTTGGTCAACTACTTCTACAACGCCGGCATGCCCGAGGTTAAGTCGCGGGATCAGATGGAAGGCCGGGAGTTCGGCTACTCCTGGACGTTCTGGACCCACGCCGGCAAGCGGCTGCGGTAACCTTCCCGGGGCCGGCTCCAGGGCGGGCCGGCCCCGGTCTCAGGAGAGTTCCCGCAACCTGTCGCGCAGGCGCGCTGTCAGGAACCGATCCCAGGCGCGGAACCGCCACCGGTTCCCGCCCTTGTTCGCGCCAGCCGCCGCCACTCGCGCGGCCTCCGCCGCCCAGCGGTCGAGCAGCGCATCCACCTCGAACAGCGCGATCGCGCCGACCGGCACCGGGTCGTCTTCGAAGTACCCCCGCAGGAACTCGGCGCGCCAGACATCCACGGCGGAC
>JAGNIJ010000072.1 GCA_018001225.1 Kiritimatiellia bacterium
CGGTCCAGCAGCCACGCGGCCGTCAGGCCCGCCCCGCCCGCCCCGATCACCGCGATGTCCAGCGGCGCGCTCATCCCGCCGCCCCCGGCTTGCGCAGCAGGTAATGCGACACGCCCCACTCCTCGCCCCCGCGGTAGCCGAACAGCTCCGAGCAGGCCAGGATGAAGATCCGCCAGCGTTGCAGCCAGCGCTTCTTCTCCGCGGCCCCGTAGGCTTTTTCCAGGATGGCCAGCGCGTCGCCCCGCGCGGCGTCGAGCTTCGCCAGCCACGCCTCGAGCGTCCGCGCGTAGTGGCGGCCGTTGACCTGCCAGTGCTCCTCGATCCGCAGGTCGCGCTGGAAGTAGAGCATCAGCGAATCCGAGGGCATGATCCCGCCCGTGAAGAAATAGCGCGCCATCCAGTCCGTCGAGTCGCCGGTCTCGAAGGGATAGGCCAGCTCGCGGTGCGTGAAGATGTGCACGAACATCCGCGCGTCGGGCTTCATCCAGCGCGCGACGCGGCCGAGCAGCTCCTCCCAGTTGCGGATGTGCTCGAACATCTCGACCGTGACCACGCGGTCGAACACGCGGTCCGCCTGGAACTCGTTCATGTCCGCCGTGATGACCCGCACGTTGTCCAACCGCCGGCGGCCGCACTCGGCCTGGATGAACTCCCGCTGGCCATGGGAGTTCGACACCGCCGTGATCCGCGCGCCGGGGAAATGCTCGGCCATCCACAGCGTCAGCGAGCCCCAGCCGCAGCCGAGCTCGAGGATCTCCTGCCCGTCCGCCAGCCGCGCGCGGCGCGCGGTGAGTTCGAGCATGGCCTCCTCGGACTCCGCGAGCGTCCGTACGCCGTCGGGCCAGACCCCGCTGCTGTACTTCAGGCGCGGGCCGAGGATCAGCTTGAAGAACTCCGGCGGCAGCTCGTAGTGCTGCTCGTTCGCCTTGTCCGTCGCCACGGCGACCGGGCTTTTGCGCATGTGCGCGACGAACGCCTCGTGCCGGACGCGGATCGCCTCGACGCCGCCCGCCCCTTCCATGCGCAGGCGCTCCGCGTGCAGCCGGCGGATGCCGGCCCGGATCAGCGCGTCGGGGACCAGGCCCCGCTCCATCCAGTCAATGATTCGGTTCATGAGTGTCCGTGCTTTTTTTACCAGAATACCTCCCACCCAAGACCCCAGCGAGCTTGACTCGCCGGTGAACGAGGCCGGGAAAAGCCGCGCCCGGCGCCCCCCTTACCTCCCGCCCCCGCCGGGCAAGAAGCCGGCAGGGGGCGTCTTTCCCGATGTGCTTTTCGGGAACCACGGGAAAAAAGCGCTCGTCGTGCGCTGGTACTCGCGGTACTCCTCGCCCCGGCTGGCCAGCGCGTGGGCCTCGGTCGCGGGGATGCCGGTGACCTTCAGCAATACGTACAGCATCAGCGCGGGCGCGATCAGCGTCAGCCAGAACCCACCCCACCCGACCGCCAGCAGGACGTAGACCCACCAGTGCAGCCACTCGAAGAAGTAATTCGGGTGCCGCGAATAGCGCCACAAGCCCGCGCGGCAGGTCCGGCCCTTGTTTTCCGGCCGCCGCCGGAACCGCGCCAGCTGCGCGTCGGCCAGCGCCTCGCCGCCGACGGACAGGATCCAGACCGCGACGCCCGCCGCCGTCCAGGGCCCGACGATCGACGCCGGGTTGCGCATCGCCGCCCAAGGGGAAAGCGACAGGATCACCACGGTGACGGCCTGAAATTGGTAGAAGTTAAACAGGCGGCGCTGGAAGTTCCCGCCCCATTCCTCCCGCAGCTTGCGGTAACGTCCGTCCTCCGGCTTCCCGTGGTTGCGCCCGTGGATGTAGGCCGCGAGCCGGAAGCCCCACCCGCAGGCCAGCGCGGCCGCCAGCGCCCGGCGCGCCACGTCGCCGTCCAGGAACACCGCGTAGAAGATCGACACCAGGCCGATCCCCGACGCCCAGCCGATATCCACGATCCCCGCGTCCCCCGTCCGCCGTTGCACCAGCCACAGCAGGCCGAAAAAGGCCACCATCGCCGCCCAGCCCGCCGGAATGACCCAGGCGCCGGTCATCGCGCCCGCGCCTCCTCGTAGACCTTCGCCGGCGGCTCGCGCAGGTCCCAGACCACCCCGAGCGCGGCCAGCCCGCGCAGCGCGTAGTAGGTCAGGTCCACCTCCCACCAGAAGAAGCCCTGGCGCGCGGCCACGGCATAGCGGTGGTGGTTGTTGTGCCACCCCTCGCCCATGCTCAAGAGCGCCAGCACGGCGTTGTTCCGGCTCGTGTCCGGCGTCGCGTAGCGGCGCGTGCCGGCCATGTGCATGAGCGAGTTGATGCAGAACGTCACGTGGTAGACCAGGACCGTGCTGATGAAGAACCCCCAGACCACGAACCGCGGCCCGGTCGCCCCGCCCGCCGGCTTCAGCCCCTCGCCGACCATATAGAGGAATAGAACCAGCGCGGCGGGCGCGACGAACGGATGCCGGTCCAGGAAGCGCAACTCGGGGTATTTCGCGAAATCCTCGATCAGGTCATAGCGGGTCCGCGAATACTCGGGGACCAGCAGCCAGCCCAGGTGCGCCCAGAAAAAGCCGCGGCGGGACGGCGAATGAATATCGTCCTCCGTGTCGGCCATCCGGTGATGATGCCGGTGGTGCGAGGCCCACCACAGCGGCCCGCGCTGCGCCGCCGTCGCGCCCAGCAGGGCCAGCACGAACTGGAAGGCCCGGCTGGTCTTGAATGCGTTGTGGGAGAAGTAGCGATGATAGCCGCCGGTCAGGGCGAAGACCCGGACCGCGTACATCGCCACGCAAGCGGCCACGGCGGCCCGGCTCACGCCGGTCCAGAACACCGCCAGGCACGCCAGGTGCATGAACAGCAGCGGCAGCCCCTCTTTCCAGTCTAATCGCTGCGAGATGGACGATGCGCCTGTCACCTTTATACACCCCTTCTTTTTTCTACCCGATCATCGTGAAGCGAACAAGCCCGCGAATGGCGTCAGGCCTCAACGGCAGGACTGATTCATGAGAACGGTGAACCCTCGATCCGTGAAGGGAATGCGATTTTTCTCGAGGGGACTCCCCTCGCGAAACGCGGGGGTCCGGAATCCGCGGAGCCAACCGGCCCCGCGACCGGGGGCGGTCGCGGGCTACGCCGAGTGCCGCATCCGCGGCGTCCGCGTAGCGCGGCCTCGCCCTCGAGGCCGACGCATGCCCTGCTGTGCGCGGGCCTTGTTCTTCCATGGTTGGAACGGGTTACGCTCCTTTATGAATCAGTCCTGCCTCAACGGCGCGTCTTTTGCCCCGGGCCGCGAGCACGGCCTTCGCGACCCGGTAGGCCAGCCAGGCCGCGGGCACGGCCGCGACCAGCCATCCCGCCACGGCGTACAACACGGCGGCCTGGAAGGATTGGAGGAATTCCCACGGATGCTCCTTGAGCCTCGCCGCTAGTTCGGCAGGCGAGAACGGCAACGGCTCCGCGCGGAATACCCATTCCCCAAGGCGCAGAAAGGGCCAGATCAACGCCAGTTGCACGCCGCCGAACAGCCAGTTGACCGCCTGGATCGCCGGCAGGTTCAGCTTCAGCCGGACCGCGGCCACGGCGCAAAGAACGGTCGTGGTGCCCAGCACCGGGAACACGCTGATTACCGCCCCCAGGACCAGGCATTGCGCGATCTTCTCCGGTGTAATCCCCTGCCGGAAAAGATTCAGCAAAGGTATTCCCACCTTCCGGCGAAAATAGCCGTCCCCGCCTTTTTCCCTGGCTTGGCTTTCCTCCATGTCCGGCTCCGAATTCTGTCCCGCAATATGCCTAAAAACCCCTGTTTTTCAATACCGGCCGTGTTTTTTTCAGCCTGCCCACTTTTTTAAAAAAACCGTGGAATATCCGCCGCCTCCTTCCTTTCTAGTAGTGGACCAGGAGGAGGAAACAATGAGCACAAGAAGCAAGAAAGTGATCGTGGCGGTGGTGATTCTGCTGGCGTCGGTTCTGTACGGCTACACCACGTTCGAGCGGCAGCTGCCGTGGGAGGACGGGGTCTTCTACGAGGTCGCCTCGGACGTGATCAGTCTCGTGTACTACCGGGCCGACCAGGACACGCTGACCCTCGCCTTCCGGAACGGGCCGGTCTACGAGTACAGCGCGGTGCCGGCGTCCGTGTTCTACGGGCTCATCGATTCGCAGAGGAAGGGCTCGTACTACAACCAGCGCATCCGCGGGCACTTCCCGTCGCGGCGGCTGGCAC
>JAGNIJ010000073.1 GCA_018001225.1 Kiritimatiellia bacterium
CGCCGCTTCACGTGCGTGGGTTACGCGGGGTACCGCTACGGCTTCACCCTGATCTGGCAGGTCAGGCAGCCACCCGCTGCGTCTGGGTGTTGATCGGAAGGACCAGAAAGAGTATCGTCTGGGCGATTGTTTCTCGGTGGAGTGCTCCAGTCAGGAGTTTCTCCCCAAGGAGGATCCCTCATGGAAGTCACCACCTGGCCCAAGGGGCAGCCGCACCGCTTCCAGCTCGTCCCCCTGGGCGGCAGCACGTTTGAACTGCGGTTGTGAAGAGAACGGGTACCGATGAAACGTCCTAGGGTCACCGATCTGAACATCGCCGGCGTGTGCGAGCGGGACATCGACCTGCTGCTGTTGGAAGAGTTTATTGCCGGCGACGGCTTTTGGCGCTGGCTGGCCGGGGTGGCGCTGGGGGAGGATCTCGCCGAGGCGCGATTTGTCCGCGCGCGGCATTCGGTGGATCAGCCGAGCGGCGAGTCGGACCTGGAGCTGGAATTCGAGCTGGGCGGTCAGTCACATCGCGACCAGCCGCGGCGAATCCGGATTTTGTTTGAGAACAAGCTGGACGCCGCGTTCCAGCCGCAGCAGGCCGAGCGGTATCGCCAGCGCGGCGACGCGTACCTCCATAACGGCGAGTGCGACCGCTGGGTGACCGTCCTGCTGGCGCCGAAGGTGTATCTGGGATGGCCGGAGCACGGGGAGGAGCTGTGGGTCATGCCCGCCGCGGCGTCTCGCGCGTCCGGCAAGAATGCGACGCGGCGAAAAGTGCGGCCGGGTGCGTCCGGTCGGTGCGCGTCGCGGCGCGACGCGCCTCTCCTTCACGGCTTCGACGCCGTGGTCACCTATGAGGCGATGCGAGAGTGGTTTCGGCAGGCGCCAAGGCTGGGCGCCCGGCGGGCGCACAAGCTGGCGCTGCTGGACGGGGCCATCCGCAAGGCGGAGGAAGGGTACCGCCCGGTTCCCGACGAGCCGGTGACCGCTTTCTGGCAGCAGTACTGGGAGATCGCCCAGGCCCGCGCGTTCGAGCTGCACATGGACCGTCCGGAGAAGAAGCCGGCGGCCGCCGGCTTCGTGCACTTCCATCCCGTGGGTCTGCCGAAGGGAGCGAAACTCGTCCACAAGCTGCGGCATGGCAAGGTGGACTTGCAGTTCACGGGGGGCGCGGCCCGGGTGCCGGAGCTGCAGCGAGTCATCGAGCCGCTGTTGAAGCCGGGCATGGCGCTGGCTCGGGCGGGGAAATCGGTGGCGGTGCGCATCGCCGTCCCGGCCGTGGACGCGGCGCGGGGCATGGACGCGCAGCAGCCCGCCGTCGAAGCCGGCCTCGCCGCCGCCCGGCGGCTGCGTGCGTGGCTGGCCCAGCACCGCCAGGTCATCGACGAGTTGATGGGTGATTGTTGATGGTTGATGGGCGAGGGGGCGAACCGGCGAGCCGGCGGAACGGCGAAACGGCGGGGGTTTTCCTCTATTCAGCTCCACGACCTGTCATGCCCGCTCCTATCTTGGCTGCCACCAATGGCGGCAACTGTTGCGACGACTCGGGTCCATGACTTCGGTGATCCCGTGCTTTTCAAGTCGGCCGAACAGTGCATCGGAGCCGCGGCGTAATTTGTACCGAAGTTCCTCAGGAAATAAGAAGAAAAGGCCGAAAAATGCAATCTCTCGGTCCGGAGCGACTTGGAGGTGGGAAAAACCGGTGTCGATCAGGTAGCTGGGACCGAGAGCCACGGCGTTGAAGCGGATTGAGGAGTCGTAGGGTTCTCCCTCGCTGGTCTGAATTGTATGTCCGTACCACAGCCACACGTCCTTTGTGTGAGGGTACAGCGCATGGGATTTGAGTTCGCGGATTGGCCAGAACCATTCCGACCTCTGCCAGGAGGCCTTGTCCATTGGCCAAGATGCGGGCAGGGCGATGAACAGCTCAGCAAAACGGCAATGTTGCGCCTGCGGCGGTGCCGACATCGGGCGTTCGCTCATTCCCGAAGTGATCAAGAAGTGGCAAGGGCGTTCATTGGTCGGCGCCACATGGTAGACATCGAGATGAACGAGGCCGGAAAGGATTTCGTGATACACCATCGCAATCGGTCCGATAAACCGCTCGATGTGATCACCGATGGCGGAGATCAGTTGCGGATCACCCGATGCTGGTGTGGGATGCTGGTCCTGATCGATGAACAACGGAAGTGGATCTGCTGAAGACGAGTCGGGCGGAACGTCAGCCATGAAAACCTCCATGGAGCATGGACAAGCCCTCGGTCGAAGGAGATACAGGCCGCGCGCCCACTCTGCCCTCAATCAGGTCAACTCTCATCTATTTCAACTGTTCCAACCGCACCCGCGCGAGCTGTTCAGGAGACGGGAATGACACCACCCGGAAGCGTTCAGGGAAATCGACGCGTTTCGCCATGAGTTCGCCGAAGGCCGCAACCGCCTCCGCCCATGGGCACCAGCCGAGAATCATTTTTTCGTTTTCCATGAAAAATATTCGATCGGTGCGCGGCAGATCTGAAACGATGCCCTTGCCCCAGACACAGTGCGATCGGATCTTCCCGGTCTCCGTGTTTTCGCTGGCGACGTAACTGGCGACGTAAACGTCCTCGCCCATCTTCTGATACAACTCTTCCAGAAGCCGCTTCTGTTCGGTGTAATCGATGATCCGTTCGCGAACTTCACACATCCGAAATTTAGAATAGGAGGGATGATTTTCCGCCAGCTTCAACCCGGTCCAAGTCTTGTTTTCCAAAATTAAAGGTTGAGTGCTCACCAGGCGGGAGTTTTTGAGCGCGCCTTCGCAAACGGACGCCATGTAGCCCAGTCCGTCCTGATCTTCCGATCCGGTGATGATCAGGGTATCCCGATCCGGCACGGCCACCACCGGCGTTCCTTTGACATCGGCCTGGACAATGATCTCCCAGAACAGAACCCTGGAAGCGTCGAAGGTGTCATGGTGGCACAAAACGAAGACGCCAGGAAAGGGTGTCTCAAATCGATTCGTGGTTTTTTGCCACAGATTATCCATGGCTTTGGTCAGCAGTTCTGCAAATGAGATGTGCCAATTTTCGAGGCTGGAGCGATTGAGATACGAAAGTGCATCCGGCTGGTCATAACAAAGCCCAACGGCCAGGTCACTGCCGATCTGTTGATAGGGAAGGGTCAGGCGTTCTCCGCCAGCTAATGTGAAGCGCAGATCGGACAACTCGAAGTATGCCCGGGAACGGACCGCAGGCAGGATATCAGGAAGCGCATCTTCGAGGGAAGCGGGAGGTTCAGCACTCCCCGGTGCAAAACAACGGGCGTAGTTCCCGATGACTTCTCGGCGCCGCCGGCGGGGTGCGTCCAGATAGTCCTTGTAGACATTATCCAGGAAGAACTGCAGCCCCGGCCCTTCACCGATGATCAATTTGAAATCTGCGGGATCGTATGAGATGGGCTTGTGTTCGCCGAGTTGTTGCAGGGTTCTGATCGCGATCCGGGCAAAGTCATCCCGTTCCGGTTTGCCGAGCAACGTTCGCCATAATCTCATCCAGCCTCACCTCTCGCAATCGAGCTTAAGGGCGCACTAGTCGATTGGTGGCAATCATAGCACAATTTCCCCACACCATAAGCTCCGGACTCCGGCAGGAAACTCCCGCCTTGATTGAAATGGGTGCGCGACGTGGTGGAAGTTCGCTCCCTGAAGACCATCCGTGATTAGCCCGCCAGACCCGATCGGGTCGACGCATTCCGCTTGCAAAGAGGCCGGAGTGGGTTTTCAATAGGGAGCATGACTCCCGACGAGCGCGCGCGGTTGTTTCTGAGGCTGGCCCGGTACTTTGGGACCGAGGTGGGGGCGGAGTTTATGCGGCGGACGGGGGCAGAACATCCGGAACTCGGAGTGGAATGCCTGCACTCGCTGAGCGAGGGGATCTTCAAGCCGGCGGACAG
>JAGNIJ010000074.1 GCA_018001225.1 Kiritimatiellia bacterium
GGGGGGCGGCGGGGCCGGGGGCGGAGGAGGCGCCGCCGGCTTGGGCGGCTCGGGGGCCGCCGGCTTCGGCGCTGGCGCCGGCTTGGGGGCGGGCTTCCGGGCGGCCGCCTCCGGCGGGGCGGCCGGCGCCGGGGACGCCCCGACCGATTGGCGCACCAGGGCCACCTGCTCCGGAGACAGCGCGGCAAAGTTGTTGCGGACCTCCACGTTCAGGGCGTGGAGCTTGTCCATCAGCTCCTTGCTGGTCAGTCCCAGTTCCTTGGCCAGTTCATGAACTCTCATGCGTCCTCTTGCCCGTGCAGATGCTCGCACGCCTTCTCGACGCCCTGCAATACTTCCCGGGCCGCCGCGGCATCAAATCCTTCCACGGCCTCCAGGTCCGACGGCTCCGCGGCCAGCAGCCCCTCCAGCGTCAGGAAGCCGGCGTGCACCAGCTTCTCCGCCCGCTCGGGGCCGATACCTTCCACGGCGGCCAGCGCCGCCACGGCCCGTGCGACCTTCTCCTCGAAGCTGATGTCGCTCTCGTCCCGGAGGATGTCGATCTTCCAGCCGGTCAGCTTGGACGTCAGCCGGGCGTTCTGCCCCTTCTTCCCGATGGCCTGCGACAGGTGCTCCGCATCCACCACGACCTGAACCGCTTGCGCCTCCGGGTCCACCGTCACGCGGATCAGCTTCGCCGGGGCCAGCGCGTTGGTCACGAAGGTCTTGATATCCTCGTTCCACCGGACGATGTCAATCTTTTCCCCGGAAAGCTCGCGCACGATGTTCTTCACGCGGATGCCGCGCATGCCCACGCAGGCGCCCACGGGATCGACCTTGGGATCGTGCGAGACCACGGCGATCTTGCTGCGGAACCCCGCCTCGCGCGCGATCCCCTTGATCTCCACGGTCTTGTCCGCGATTTCGGAAACCTCCAGCTCGAACAGGCGCTGCACAAAATCCGGGTGGCTCCGGGTCAGGATGATCTCCGGCCCCTGCGTCCGGCTTTCCACCTTGAGGATGAGGGCCCGCAGCCGGTCGCCGATCTGGTAGCGCTCCGTGGGCACCTTTTCGACCGCCGGCATCAGGCCCTCGGCACGGCCGAGGTCCAGGATCACGTCGCTGCGCTCGATACGGTTGACCGTCCCGCTGACGATATCGCCGGACCGATCCTTGTACTCGTCAAAGACCCTTTCCTTTTCCGCCTGCCGGATCTTGTGGAGGATCGCCTGCTTGGCCGTCTGGGCCGCGATCCGGCCGAAATTCTTGGGCGTCACCTCGATTTCCAGGACATCTCCCAGCTGGGCGTCCGCCTTGATGCGCCGGGCATTGGGCAAGGTGATTTCGTCATGCGGGGCCATGACGCGCTCCACCACGGTCACCCGGGCCAGCGCCCGGATGCGGCAGGTCTTACGGTCGATCTCGATGCGCAGATCCTTGGAGGGGCCCACGCTCTTTTTCGACGCGCTCAACAGGGCGGATTCCACGGCCGTCAGCAGGGTCTCGCGATCGATCCCCCGCTCCCGCTCCATGTACTCCATGACTGTCAACAGATCGTTGTTCATAACGCCCACCCCGCTTTGCGGAGCCCAATTTACAACCCCTTACGCCATGGCGACATACACAAAAGAGTGGGTGCGGACCCACTCTTCAGCGGCACCGGCATGGTGTACTGGTAAACGATACCTTTTACTATGGAGACCCGTGGCGGGTCAAGGTTTCTTTTGCGGACGAAAAACTTCCGGACAGGAGGGATGCCCGGACGGGCCGTTTCCTGGCGGGTCCCGCGGGCTATTCGGCCGCCTTGATGTCGTTCCAGATGGCGTCGAGTTCGGGCAGCTTACACTCCGTCATCTTCCGCCCCTGGGCGTGCAGCCGCTCTTCGATCCCCTTGAACCGGCGGGTGAACTTGGCAATGGTGTCGTCCAGCGCATCCTCGGCGTCGTGGCCCAGGAAGCGGCTCAAGTTGACCACGGCGAAGAGGAGATCGCCGATCTCCTCGCGGATCTTCTTCGGATCGCCGTCGGTCATTGCCTCGCGCACCTCGGCGGTTTCCTCATCCACCTTGGCGAGCACCTGGTGGACCGTATCCCAGTCGAAGCCCACCCGGGCGGCCCGTTTCTGGATCTGCTGGGCCTTGTGAAGGGCCGGGGCGCTCCGCGGCACGCCGTCCACGGCCGACTTCCGCGGGGGGCCTTTCTCCCCCTTCTTGATGGCCTCCCAGTTCTTCACCACCTCGGAAGAACCGCTGACCTTGACCTCGCCGAACACGTGCGGGTGGCGGCGCACCAGCTTGTCGGAGATCGCCGTGGCCACGTCGTCGAAGTTGAAACTCCCTTCCTCGCTGGCGACCTGCGCCTGGAAGACGATCTGGAGAAGGACGTCCCCGAGTTCGTCGCACAACCGGGTGCGGTCGCCGCTATCCAGGGCATCCATCGCCTCGTAGCACTCCTCGAGCAGGAACGGCCGGAGGCTGGGGAGGGTCTGCTCGCGGTCCCAGGGGCAGCCCTTTTCCGACCGCAGGATCTGCATGATCCCCCGCAGTCGATCGATCGGCCTGCCGCCGGGGTCTTTGGGCTGATCCATGACGCGCCGTCGCGGTTCGTTAGGTCACAGGCCGCGAAACAGGGCGCCGATGATCTCGGACGCGGACGCATCCCCGGGGGCTTCGACCACCAGGTTCGCCCCTCCGAAATCCTCGCAGGCGGTCCACTCGTCGGGCAAGGCTACGCAACTCATCCCGGCCATGACGGCGCCGCGGCCGACCCGTCCGCTCGCCGCCAGCGCCCCGCAACCGCGGGGCCGCCTCTGGATGGACCGCGCCGCCTTCGTCCAGGTGTCGGGCGACGGGAAGTCCGCGCCCGCCTCCTTGACGAAATAGAGCGAGACCGCCGGCTCCTCCAGCCCCAACCGGCCTGCAAGGCTGCGGGCGGCGTCCTCCGGCAGGCTGGTCAAGACCAGCACCGGGATGCGGCGCTGCGCCGCGGCCTTGAGGATGCCGGCCAGGATCGGCGGAACTCCGGCCTTGTCCGCCAGCAACCGGTCGCAAACGCGCTGCTGGACTTCCTTGTGAGATTCCGGCGAGCCGCCCAGGAGGGCGGACAGGCTCGCGGCCGGGGAGCCCGACGTGCCGTGGCGACGGAACTGCCGCTCGTCGAGTTTCTCCTTGTTCTCCTGTGCCGCGCGGCGCAGCACCTCCACCAGGGCCTGCCGTCCGTTCACCGCCAGGTCTTCCAGGACGAAAAGCAGGGCAAAGGGAGCGGCCGGCTCACCCTGGGCCTCGGGACTCTCTGCGGCAACCTTGGATTCTGTCTTTGCGGCCATGGCGACAATGCTCCTTCTGTCATCAACGGGTTTACCCCGCGCCTGCCGGCCGGACCGCGCAAGGCGCGGCCGATTCCGACCGGAAACACAAAAGCTCGGATAGTCTAGGGGGCGCCCCGCCCGGGGTCAAGTCTTCAGTCCGGCCCTGTGGTGAGGATTTCAAAGTTTCCGTTTTTGTGCGGTCAAAGTTTCCGAATGGGGGTCCATTGGAGCAGGACGACGGGATAGCGGTCTGGGGCCGGCCCGTGGCGCAGATAGGAGATGCGGCCGTCCGGATGACGGCATTGGACGATACGAGTGTTCGGGGCGACCTCCACCCGCAGGCGTTGGGAGGTCACAGGGACGCGGCCATCGGAGCCCACGACCACCTGCTTGCGTAGGCTCCAAATGTAGGGCCACCAAGGGCAGGCCGGGGCCGGACGGAGGGTGGAGCGATCTTCCTTTCGGGCTTGGTCCCACGCCGCTTGCGGGGTCTGGCCGATCTCCCGGTGGATTTCGTGCTGGTTGTGATGCTGACGCAGGGCATCAAGCGGGGGATTGGCCTGGTCCAGTTGATGGATAGCTTCAGCGGAAAAGAAGGCGGGCAGGCGATTCTGCCAGAAGAGA
>JAGNIJ010000075.1 GCA_018001225.1 Kiritimatiellia bacterium
TTCAGCGGCGGGGAGCCAACGCTTCAGGAGGGGTTGGCTGACGCCCTGCGGGATGTCCGGGCGCTGGGGTTCCGGACGGGGCTGCACACTGCCGGGATGTTGCCGGACCGGTTGCGAAAGGTCCTGCTGCTGCTGGTGCCGCTGACGGGGGCGGCCTGGTGGATCGCGCGGCGGATCACCCGCCCGCTGCACGCCGTCGCCGCGACGGCCAAGCGCATCCGCGGCGGCCGGTGGGACGAGCGGATCGAGACGGCGACGATGCCCGACGACGAAACGAAAGTCCTGGCCGAGACGGTGAACGCGGCGTTCGACGGCTACGCGGGGGCGCTGCGGCGCCTGGAGCGGTTCAGCGGCGACGCGGCGCACCAGTTGCGCACGCCGATCGCCGCGATGCGCAACCTGGGCGAGGTGGCCTTGAGCCGCGCGCGCGCCGCGGCGGAATACCGCGAGGCGCTGGAGACGATGCTGGGCGAACTGGACCGCCTGACGCGGATCGTCGAGCAGTTGCTGCAGCTGTCGCGGCTGGAGGCCGGGGCGCTGAAGGCGCGGTTCGCGCCGATCCCGCTGTGGAGCGTGGTGGAACAGGTGAAGCAGATCTACCAGCCCGCGGCGGAAGCCCGCGGCGTGGCGCTGGTCGTCGAGGCGGAAACCCCGGGCCCGACGGTGGCCGGCATCGAGGAATTGCTCATCCAGCTGCTGGGGAATCTGGTCGACAACGCCCTGCGCCACTCGCCGGACGGAGGTGCGGTCCGCATCCAAAGCGGCGTGCGGCCGGAGGGCGGCGTGGGCTTGGCGGTGACGGACGGCGGGCCGGGAATTCCGGACGAATTCGCCCAGAAAATCTTCGAGCGTTTCGCGCAGGTGCCCGGCGGCGAAACCGGCACGGCGGGGCTGGGCTTGCCGCTGGCGGCGCAGATCGCGGCGGTCCACGGCGGCGAACTGAAACTGGCCAACCCCGGCCAGCCCGGCGCGCGCTTCGAATGCCGCTTGCCGGCCTCCGTCTGACGCGTCACGGCGCGTCGAGATCGAATTCCAGCCAGACGTAGCGGCGGCTGCCGGAGCGGAATTCCGCCGCGGCGCCGACGAGCGGCGAGGCCGCGGCGGGCCAGGCGTCGAAAACGCGCTTTTCGAAAACGACGAAGCCGCGGCGTTCGCGTTCCATGGCGGCGGACAGTTCGTCCGGCGTGCGCACGATCTTGCCGCGGCGGTTGGCGTGGTAGGCGAGGAGTTCGCCGTTCAGGGCGTAGAGCAGGAGCGGGCGGTCGGACGGCAGGCGGGCCTGCACGGCTGCGGCAAGGGCCACGGGGGTTTTGAGGGGATTGACGGCGGGGTAGACGAAGAAACCGATGGCGGCTTCCGCGGCCAGCCAGACCAGCGCGGCCAGCAGGCAGAACGTCGGCGGGGTGCGCCAGCGGATTTCGTACCACAGGGAGGCTCCGCCGGCCAAGGCGACGAGTCCGGCGGGCCAGAGCGTCCAGCCGGCGATGGGCAGCCGCGGCCAGAATCCGGCCGCGAGCAAGCCGAGGCCGGCAACCAGCAGCAGGACCATGAACGCGCCGCGCGCGAACCGCGCCCAGCGGAAGGTTCCGGCGTCGAGCCCGGGCCAAGCGGATCCGACCAGGATGGCGAACGCCGGCGCGGCGCCGAGGACGTAGACGTTGCGCTTGGTGGGCAACAGGGAAAAGAACAGCATGATGAAGCCGATCCAGCCGCCGAGGCGCCGCAGCAGCCGGCGGCGCTGCGGATCGCGGAACAGGACCAGCGCGGCGGCCGGCAGGGCAAGCGTCCAGGGCATCCAATCGCCGGCGACGCTGGGCAGGTAGTAGTAGAACGGCTGGAGGTGGCCGAGTTCGCCGACGGCGCGCTCGAGGTTCTGGCCGATGAGCAATTCGCGCAAATAGCCTTCCGGCGCGCCGGTCCACCAGGCCAGGCCCAGCCAAGCCCCCGGCAGGGCGAGCGCCAGCAACGGGCCCCAAAACCAATGCGATTTGCGCAGCAAGCGGCCTTCGCCCGCGGCGAGGCGCGCGGCGGCATAGGCGCCGGCCGGAACGATGAGTCCGACGGGGCCTTTGGTCAGGATGCCCAGCCCCATGAACGTCCAGGCCAGGGCGGGTTTCCAGAGCGCCGGCTCGTCGTCGTTCCAAAACAGCAGCGCCAGCGCGCCGGTGGTCCAGCCCAGCAACAGACCGTCGGGGCGGGCGAATCCGATTTCGTGCCAGAACAGATAGGTGGTCAGGAGCGTCAGCGCGGCGGGCCAGGCGGCCTTGGCACCGGCCCAGCGCTCCGCGAGGCGCGCGGTGGCCCAGAGCGTCAGGATCCCGGCGCAGAAGCCCGGCAGGCGCACGGTCAAGCGGCCGACGGGCAGGGTGGTCGCGAGCGAGAACAGATTGATCAGCCAGTAGAGCAGCGGCGGTTTGTGGGCGTAGGTCTCGCCGTGGCGATGCAGCACCAGCCACTGGCCGTCCTGCGCCATTTCGCGGGCGACGTAGGCGACGCGGGCTTCGTCGGGCTCCCAGCAGTCGCGCCGCAGGTACTCGCCGCCCCAGAGGAAGGCGGCGAGGAGAGCCAAATGGATGAGGCGGGGCCGCAGCATGGCCGGCGTGCTAGGCGGCGTCCGCGGCCGCCGGAGCCTGGCGGCGGTGGATGAGCATCAGGTTGCGGACGTAGACGAACAGGCCGACGGCCTGGCCGAGGACGATGACCGGATCCTTGCGCCAGAGGGCGTAGAACAGCAACAGGCCGCCGCCGCCGAGGGAGAGATACCAGAACGACAACGGGACCACGGAGCGCCCTTTTTTCTCGGAGGCGAGCCATTGCACGAGAAAGCGCGAGAAGAACAACGTTTGGCCGAGCAAGCCGAGCAGGCCGATCGGGTGGGCCAGGACGTCCAGGAAATGTTTCAGCGTGTCCATCGCAGGGGCTCCGTTTGGATCGACCGATGGCGTTTTTGCATCCAGCGGACCGCCCAGAGATCCCAGAGGGATTCCTTGAGGCGGCCCCAGTTGGTGTACTTGCTTTGGCCCGCGGCGCGCGGGCGGTGGTGCACGGGGATTTCCGAAATGCGCGCGCCGGCCATGCCAAGCAGCGCCGGAATGAACCGGTGCAGGCCGCGGAACTGCAGGGGCAGATGGCCGGCCCATTCGGCGCGGAACGCCTTGAGGGTGCAGCCGGTGTCGCGGATGGTTTCGCGCAGGACGCGGTTGCGGACGGCGTTGGCGAGGCGGCTGCCGATGCGCTTGGACCAGACGTCCTGCCGGCGGACGCGGTAGCCGCAGCAGAGATCGCAGGTTTCCAGCCCGGCGACCAGGGCGGGAATGTCGGCCGGATCGTTCTGGCCGTCGGCGTCGAGGGTGACGAAAATCCTCCCGCGCGCCGCGCGGAAGCCGGCCAGCAGGGCGGCGCTTTGGCCGGAGTTGGCCGCGAGGCGGATGGCCCGCAGTTCGGCCACTTCGACGCGGAGGTCGTTCAGCCGCCGGGGCGTCCAGTCGGACGAGCCGTCGTCCACCACGAGGATTTCGAACGACCGGCTCTGGCCGTGCAGGACGCAGGCCGTTTCGCGCACGAGCGCGCCGAGGCACGCTTCTTCGTTGTAGGCCGGAATCAGGACCGACAGCTCCACGGGGCGGCCGCCGTCGGGCAAAGGCCATGGTGCCGGAACTGGAGGTATGTTTTCCATGCGACCTAATCTAGCGCCGGACGCTCCGGCATTCAAACCCGCAATTCTGAAGATTGGTTAAGAGAAACGCGGACAAAAAAAGCGCCCCGGATTGCTCCGGGGCGCGCGGGTCGGCGAGACGCCTAGGCCTTGGGGGCGGCGGGGGCCGCCGGGGCCAGGTCGGCCAGCTTGGCGTACTTGGCCCAAT
>JAGNIJ010000076.1 GCA_018001225.1 Kiritimatiellia bacterium
CCATGTACGTGGGATTGTCCATCTCGCCGCTCATGGTCAGCGGCAGCGTGGAAGGATATGTGTTCATCTTCCAGGATCTGACCGACATCAAGCGGCTGGAGAATGAGCTGGAGGTGCAGCGGAAAATGGCGGCGATCGGCAATCTCTCCGCCGCCATCGCCCACGAGATCCGCAATCCGCTGGCTTCGATGATGGGTTCGATCCAGGTGCTCAAGAACCAGTTGACCCTGTCATCCTCACAGGGTCACCTCATGGACATCGTCCTGCGCGAATCCCATCGTCTCGACCGAATCATCGCCGACTTTCTGCAGTACGCCAGCCCGCGCCGCTTTTCACCGAAAGTGTTCGACATCGGCGCGCTGCTGCAAGAGACGATTTTCCTCTTCAAGAACAGCCCGGAGGTGCGCGACGGGCACCGCATCGAGTACATCGGCTGCCCGTCCGGCCTGGATTTCCACGGCGATCCCGACCAGATCAAGCAGGTCTTCTGGAACTTGTGCACCAATGCCATCAAGGCGATGCCCGCCGGGGGCACGTTGCGGATCGATTGCCGTCCCCAGGAGGGGGGGCTTATAATAGAGTTCCGCGACACGGGCCGCGGCATGGGGCCGGCCGAGCTGCAGCAGCTCTTCGAGCCATTCCAGAGCCGCTTTCCCAGCGGCATGGGCCTCGGCATGGCGATCGTGTACCGGATCGTCTCCGATCACCGGGGCCGGATCGAGGTGGAGAGCGCGCCCGGTCAGGGGACTTCGGTGCGCATCCTGTTCAAGACGGAAACGATCAATCCACGGAGAGAGGCGGTGCCGGAGTGAACCTGCTGATCGTCGACGACGAACTGAGCATGCGGGAGCTGCTCGAATTGGTGTTCACCGAAGAGGGCTACACCGTGGCCACGGCGGAATCCATCGGCCAGGCGGTGCGCGTGCTGGCCGATCAGCCGGTGCATCTCGTGATCAGCGACATGCGTCTCACCGACGGCAACGGCCTGGAATTATTGCAACACATCCGGGAACGGTATCCCGAAACGCTGTTCGTTCTCATCACCGCCTTTGCCTCGGCCGACAGCGCCATCGATGCGCTGAAGTTCGGCGCCTACGATTACATCACCAAACCGTTCGACATCGACGACCTCAAGAAAATCGTCCAGAACGCCCTGCGGCAGCCGGCTGCGCAGAAAACACCCGCCGGAAGCAGCCCGGCCGGCGGGCCCGAAGCGCCGGCCATCATCGGCGTGTCACCGCAGATGATCAAAATCTACAAGACCATCGGGGTCATCGCGCCCACCGACAGCACGATCCTGCTCACCGGCGAGAGCGGCACCGGCAAGGAGATGATCGCCCGGGCGATCCACGAGGCGAGCCCGCGGAAGCACTTCCAGTTCGTCTCCATCAACTGCGGCGCCTTCCCCGAGACCCTCCTGGAAAGCGAGCTGTTCGGCTATCAGAAGGGCGCATTTACCGGCGCCGTCGCGAACAAGCGGGGACTGTTCGAAGTCGCCCACCGCGGCACGTTGTTCCTGGACGAGATTGCCGAGACCACCCCGCCCATGCAGGTCAAGCTGCTGCGCACGCTGCAGGAAAAACGGATCCGCCGGCTGGGCGGCACCGAGGAGATCCCCATCGACGCGCGGATCGTCGCGGCCACTAACAAAAATCTGGAAGAGCGGATCCGCGATGGTTCCTTCCGCGAGGATCTCTACTACCGGATCGCCGTGATCCCCATCCACCTGCCGCCGCTGCGCGACCGCCGGGAGGACATCCCCGCCCTGGCCAACTATTTCCTGAAGCGGTTCAATCTGAAGATGGGTAAAAACATCCGGGGCATCGCGCCCCCGGCCATGGAACGGCTCATCCTGGCGGAGTGGAAAGGAAATGTGCGCGAACTGGAAAACGTGATCGAGCGCGCCGTGGCGCTGGAGACATCCGAGCGGGTGGAGGCCGACCGCCTGCCGCATCTCGCCGCGTCATCCGCCCCGCCGCCCGGCACGATGCCCACGGAAATCGCCGATTCCGGTTTTGAGTTGGAGCCGTATCTGGAGGACGTCGAAAAACGTATTATCCTGATGGCTCTTCAGAAAGCCGACGGCGTTCAGGTGGAGGCCGCCCGGCTGCTGGGAATCACCTACCGCAGCTTTCGCCACCGGGTGCAGAAATTGGGGATCGATAAATGAGCCGCCGATGATTTACATTTTTTGTCAACTCCGTTGACAATTTTCGGGACTGGTGCCACAATAAATCCGTTCAAACCATCGATTTTGCGTGTGTCGCGTGTTTCGAAAAACCGGGATCTTTTGGTATCTGATTTGCTAAAGAAAGATCTGGAATATCACATTTACCCCAAGGAGGTAGTATGAATAAGAAAGGTTTTTCGCTGATTGAGTTGCTGATCGTCATCGTGATCATCGGCATCATCGTCATCATCGCGGTGCCGAGCCTGCTGGAATCCAAGCGCGCCGCCCAGGCCACCGCCGCCCAGGCCACCCTGCGCAACATCGCGTCCGCCCAGGTGGCGTACTCCTCCAAGTCCACCAACCGGACGTACGGCACCTTGCAGAACCTGCAAAGCCAGGATTTCCTGGATCGCCGGTTCTCCGCAAGCCCGACCAGCTTTGACGGCTACAGCTTCACCAGCGAGGCTACCACCACGTACTTCACTGTGACTGGTACAGCCGAGGACACCGCCAACCCCAACTTCTACATCAACCACTCGATGGTGGTCCACTACACCAACAACGATCCGGTAAAGTAAACATCGTCTGACATTGGGAAAAGGCGAACCTTCGGGTTCGCCTTTTTTTTGGCTCCGGCACCGATTCCGCCGATCCTTGTTGCTAAGTTTGCCTGCAGCCCTCTCCGGGAGGATGGGCCACTTCGAATCCGCCACGTGCTAACTGGGGTGGATCCCCTGCCGACGCGGATTCATCCCTGATCCGTCACCGTCTTCCCGCTGGAAGTTGAGTCGGCCTCTCCGGTTTTTTGAGCGACGAACTCCACGGTCGCTCCCGTCCTCAAGACCGACTCGAGCGCGTCCACAGCCACGAAGCCTGCCCCTGTCAGAACCACGAAGACTCTCTGGATGATCAACCCCAACCGGCCCCGGGCGGAGTTGTGGACCCGGTTCCCTTTCATGTCTTCAAAGAGCGCGTCCCGCCGTGTTTGGAAGAGGTTCAACAGGCTCTGTTGAAATCCGAACGGATTCTGTTCCGGTGAAAAATATCGCTCGCCCAGGATTCGCAATCCCCGCGCCTCCGCCTGTTTCCGGAAAGCCGCCGGCGGAAGGAAACACAGGTGCCTGGGTGGATCGAGGTGAAACCAGTTGGCGCGGAACATCCGTGCCTGCAAGCTGGCGATATTCGGGAAAGACAGCACCAGGAACCCGCCCGGGCGCAGAAAATTAACCGCCATCTCCAGGACATCCCGCGGATTGTCCAGGTGTTCAAATACATGAAAGAGGGTGACGGCGTCCAGGCTGGCGGCCGGAAAATCCGATTGGTCCAATGTGCCGGTCTTCAACCGGATGAATGGGTAGCGCGAGGTCCTTTCCGCCGCAGGGCCCGGCAGTTCGACCCCGTGGAGCTCGAAGGAACCTAAAGCATGCAGCGCCCGCAAGAACCCACCGTTCCCGCAGCCGATATCCAGTACCCGCGCCCGGTCTGGCAAGAGCTTGGCCAGGCGGACGGCCCG
>JAGNIJ010000077.1 GCA_018001225.1 Kiritimatiellia bacterium
GCCGGGTACCACTCCGGAGAAGGAACTCGAATACAAGACCGTGGCCGAGCAGATCGTCTCCAACGGCCGGGGCTACCTGCCCAACGGCTCCGACGTGAAGACCGTGGACACCGCCCAACGGTCCCGGATGCCGTTCCAGGAGCGGATCACCTACTGCGACCAGCAGATCGTCATGGCCGCGACCGGCGGATTACTCACGATGCTGACTGAATCGGGGAGTGGCACGCTGGCCGGCGGCGCTCATAGCCGCGGCCTGTTGGAACTGGCCCGCTCCGACGCCGCCCGGCTCTCCGAGGTCTTCCAGCGCGACCTGGACGATCACTGGCTCAACGAGTTCTTCCCCGGCCAGCCGCACGCCGCCTATTTCCGATTCGATGTGCCGGAAGACTACAACGTCCCGACCATGCTGGAAGCTGTCGCCAACCTGAACTGGGCCGGCTACCGCGTGGACAAGTCGCAGATCGAAGACAAAACCGGGCTGAAGCTGTTGGACGCTCCGGCCCAAGGAGAATGACCATGCCGACAATCCTGATGAACCGCGCCGCTTTCGATCGGGCCCTGGCCAATGCTGGACCCATGACGGAGCAGCAGCGCCGGGCCATGTTTGCGAGGCGCTCCAAGGGTTATGCCATCACGGCTGACCAGGCCCGCAGTAACGCCCGTCGCGCGCAAGCCGCCGCGCTCGGGTCCAAGGTTGTCCTCACGGATGTGAGTCCCGCCGTCTCCGATGTCGGTCCGTACACGCCGCGATCCGGCGCCTTTACTGAAACCGTGCGTCAATCGCCGCAGTCGGTCCGCGTTACGCAGGGCAAGATGGTCCCCGGCCAGGATATCGGTTCGCGCAATTCTTCGAAGTCCGGGGCGGAACTTATTCGGGAGCGAAATCGTACCACGCTACCGATCCCCCGCGCCCCGTCCACGCCGAAGCAGATCATCTCGGATCAGCGTAAGGCAGAGCTTCAAGAGCTGTACCTCGCTGGCGGCATGTCAAAGGAACTGGGGGACGCTTTGATCGCGTCCGGAATAATTACTCCGAAAACGGGGGGCGTTGTGGGCGCTCCGCGTGCTGGGAAGAAAGCCGGCAGCAGAGCGGGGGCGCCGGCGTCGAGGATCACGGCCGACGGTCGTCGAATCGCATTGCCCGATCGGGGTCTGGGCCGGCCCGATTGGTATGTCTCCGGCGGTGGGGGTCTCGCGCCCGGCCTCTCCGGCAGCCCGAAGCGGAGTCGATAATATGAACGTCCTGCTTCCCAATCGCTTCGAGGTCCCGGCCGACGGCTGGTACCAGGTCTCCGCCCTGGGTGAGTTCAAGCACAACCCCACCGGCCTCGTGCAGATCCTCGACGCGGATAGCTGCCGCGCGATGATCGAGACCTTCCAACGCGAAGCCGCGGCGCCGAACTTCCCCGGCATCCTCGTGGACTTCGACCATTTCAGCCTCGACCAGGACAAACCCACCGAGGCCGCCGGCTGGATCGCCGCCCTTGAGCAGCGCCCGGACGGGCTCTGGGCACAGATCCGCTGGACGGACAAGGGCGAGGAGGCGATCCGCGGCGGGCGCTACCGCTTCATCTCGCCGGTCTTCCGGCAGGACGAATGCACGGACCTGGGCGAGTGCCGGGTCCGGCCGCTCCGGCTGGTGAACGCGGCGCTCACGAACGATCCGAACATTTCGGGCATGGTCCCGCTCTCAAACAAGAAACAAGAAAAGCCGGCCGCTGCCGCCGAAGGCGTTGCATCCGCGCCGATGCTTATTCAACTGGGGAGCCGGGACCGTGCCCTTTTCAATTGCGCCGTGGTCCTCGCCAACTGGCGGGGCGGCTACCAGACCGACGACCAACGCAAGGCCATGTTCGCCCGGCTCCGAGGGGGTGGCGGCGGGTCAGGCGCCAATGGGCGGTCCTATGATTCTCGTGTCACGATGCACCCGTCCACCTATGCGGGTGAAACCCCGGCGGATGCCGCGGAGCGGTTGGACCGCTCCATCCCGTCCATTCTCGGGGACGCCGCCGAGTATCTATACGACGGCCTTTTCCCCGGCATGTCGGGTTCGGAGGCCCTGCAGCTTCTGGGTGCGATCCAGGGCATGGCCTATTCCGTGAAGCTGGCCCAGTCCGCTGCGGCTGTGGCCGGCCGGGCCGTTCAGTTGAATGCGTCGGGCACGGCCGCGCGGCCGTCGATCTACGAATTCGGGGAGCCCTCGACGGAGTACTTCCGCTGGTACCAATACGGCGGCAAGCCCCATTCGTCACCGCTGTCCACGGCCCAGGCGGAATCCTACATGCGCCTGATCGGGCTCACCAACCGGGCGATCCACCTGGCCAACGCCGGGACGCCGGTTCAGTTCATGACCGATGAGCAACGCCGCGCCATGTTCGCCCGCTTGCGTGGTGGCGGCGGTGGCGGCGGGCAGTCGTCCTCGTCGTCCTACCGCCCGTTGAACTACGACAGCTCGCGCGACTACGAGGCTCGAATCGCCTCCCTTGAGCAGCAAAAGAAGAACTTGGAGGCCAGCATCCCGCCGCCGCCCGAGCCGCGCAGCTTCGAGTTGATCGATACTCGGGCCCTGGAGCGGGAACTGCTCCGAACCGGTTTGAATGTGCGCGAGATCAAGTCCCAGGTCGAAGCGGCCGAGGCACAGAATCAAGCGGTCCGGGCTCAACTCCGCTCCATCGAGAAGCAGATCAAGGCCAAGTACAAGGACCCCAAGAAGCAGAAGGCCGCGCTCCAGGCGTTCTTCGATAAAGTGGCCGAGCAGAACGCGAAGGATCAGTACCAATACGAGGACAGCGTCCGCGAGACCCAGGAGCAGATCAACAAGCTCGATGCCGCCATCCAGTTGGAGCGCATTCGGCAGCAGGAAGCCGAGGCCGAAGCGGAGCGGCTTGCGTGGAACGCGGACAGCCGAGAAATGAGCCGCGAGGACCGGGAGGCGCTCAAGGCCCAGATCGCCGCGGATAAGGCCGAGGCCCGCGCGGCGGCGCAGGCGGCCAAGGCGAGCTCGCCCGAGGCCCAGGCCCGGCAGGAGAAGCAGAAGGTCTCCACGCTCAAAGCCCTGTGGCGCGATGCCGCCAATGGCGACGAGGGCGCCGTGATCCGCGGCCTGCAGAAGCTCGGTGTGGACCCGTCCACGGTGGACATTGCCGCCCTCGTGGACGAAGCCACGTCCATCGGCGTAGTCGGCCGCGATGCCAGTTGGCAGCAGCGCCTCCAAGCCCGCCAGGACAAAGCCAACGCCTACAACCGACCCATTCCGGGAGCCGATGGAGAACCGATCCAGACCGTGCCCCGCAGCACGGCCCAGTACCAGGATGCCCCGCTTCGCGGCACCGATCCGGGCCCCGTTCATCACAACCCGCAGGTATCCGAGCGCGAGGTCGATTCGTTCATCCGCTGGCAATCCGAGGCGGACGACATTGCGGCCCGCAGCAAGCGTGGCGCGATCCCGGACTGGCAGGCCAAACAGGAACTCGACCGCGCCTGGGCCCGGCACCAGCAGCGAATCGCGGGGGAGTAATGTCCATCCTGCTTTCCAACTGGCGCGGCGGCTACCAGACCGACGAGCAGCGCAAGGCCATGTTCGCC
>JAGNIJ010000078.1 GCA_018001225.1 Kiritimatiellia bacterium
CCACCAGCCGATCAGCGTGGCGGATGTGGTCGCCCAGATCGGCGCGTCGCGCCGTTTCGCCGAACGGCATTTCAAAAGTGTCACCGGACGCACGATTCTTGACGAGATCCGGCGCGTGCGGCTCGAGCGCGTCTGCACGCTGCTGGCGGAATCCAATCTGCCGATCAGTGAAATCACCCGGGAGTGCGGGTTCGAGCGGGAAAGCTACTTGTCGCGCCTGTTCCGGCAGCGCTTTGATCAGACCATGAGCGCGTATCGCACGGCGGCACGCACCCGGTGACCGGCCGGAATGCGCATTAAGGGTTTGACCGCCACTTGCTCCGGCGCAGCGGCGATAGAGCGCTGCGATACCGTCCTGGGTCTACCTGTCAAGCGCCCGCAGTCACCCGATGAAGCCTTCTTTGCGTAACGCTTCGGTCAAGCGTTGATCCAGGCAGACGACCTCCAACATTGATGGCTCATTATCGGACGCTATCAGAGCCGCCGCCAGTTGCTGCGCGTCGGCCGCGCGCAAGGGATGTACCCGAAGCATGCGCTCGGCCGCTCGACGGCAGGCTTCGGTCGGCAAAACCTCGTTCCATCCTTTGCGCAACTCGCGAAGCCGCCGTTCTGCGGCCTGCGCACCTGAGCTGTTCAACCGGCCTTCCCTGACCAGCCGCATCAGAGCCGAGAAACATTCGATCGACGTGCCCCACCACGTCACGATGTCCGGATCCTGCTCGATCAGCTTCTCCATCTCCCGCGAGTGACTTTGCTCCACAAGTAGAGGCACGATCCCGGAGGCGTCCCAATATCTCATCGGCCTTCCTCCCGATCCGCAAGCAGGGACTCCAGGATGTCCCCCTGCTCTTCAGGTCGCGGGCGGGGCCATGCGCGTAACGCGCGCAAGTCGATGCGGTTACGGGCGGGGCGGACCAGACCGCGACGCGCCAAGTCATCCAGCCGGCACGGGTTCTCGCCGCCCGCATCGGACACGGGCTCCAAGCGGGCAATGGGGTTTTGGCGATCCACGATCAGGATCGACTCGCCCTCGCGCACCCGGGCGATCATCTCGCTGAAGTGATTGCGCGTATAGGATATATTGGCTCTATTCATAACGCCAATATAGCCATATCGAGATGGCAGTGTCAACCCGTTTTGTGCACACAGCCCCTTTCCGCCGACCAGCGGCGGGTCTACAGCTCTTCGCGCATCCCCTTCGAGGGATTCCCGTGTCCCATTCGCAGGACCTGTAGTTCCGGTGTTGTGTCGCTGTAGTTCCGGCGCTGTGCCGCCGGAGACCCGCAACGTATCACCGCCCCGGTTCACCGTCGGTCAAGACTCGTCCCAGTCCTCGTAATCCGGCCATATCGCCGCCACCGCCGGGCTGTCGGGCGAGAGGTCATGGGCCGAGCGGATACAGCGGAAAGCCTCTTCATCGCGCTCCCCCGCCTCGTGATACAAGGTTTGGGCCACCATCCAGGCGACCATGGCATCCGGATGCGTTTCCTGCGGCATATCCGCCGACTGAAACAATGCGTCGGCCTCTTCCATGCGGTCGTCGCCGACCAAGATTTGCAGCAGCGTGGCCCGGGCGAACAGATATTCGGGATGCTCCGCCACCAATCCGCGTAGAACCGTCTTCGCCTCGTCCCTACGATTGCGGTGGATCAGGCTAATCGCGAAGTTGTACCGCGCGGGGTAATAGTCAGGCTCTTCCTTAATGATCCGGAGATAGGTCTCCCCGATCGCCGACCAGTCCGGTCTTTTCTTGTATCCGGCTCTGACGGCTTTCTCGTAGCATTTCTGTAGTTTCTCCGGCAGATATTTTCCGAACCGGAACTCTGGGTTCAGCCGGGTGCCCTTATAGGCCACATGGCGGCGTTCGCCGTTCAAGAACAGATTGAGTTCCTGCCCCGGGCCCAATTCGCCGCGTGTATCCAACTCCTGCAAGGCCTCCATGCGGAGGCTGTCGGGGCCGAAGGTGCCTTTTACGATCAGCCAAAGCAGCGCGACGGCTTCCGGATGTTTGGCATGGATGAGCATCCGGAAGGCGTTCTCCGGTTCGGCGGCCGATTCGTTCAGGATCGCCTCGCAGAAATCCACGACCACGCGGCGGGAGAGCCAGCCCGTTTTGTCGTGTCCGATTCCCTTCTGGATGAGATCAACCGGGCAGATCTCATACGAGAACAGGTACGGCCAGTCGCCTCTGACCGTATGCGGAGACGCCTTCTCTTTCAGGAGATCCAGATAACGGCGGGCCATCTCCGCCTTGTAATAGCCGAGCGGTATCCGGCGCAAATCGCGCAGCGCACGCGGGCGGTCATTGAGATTAGCAGCCGCCACGCCGGTAAAAAAACTGACGCCGGGCTCGTCGCCATACTCGCCCTTGTCGACGAGGTCAAGGATCTCCCGATGGCGCTTGAACCGCGACAGAACCTCGCACATCTTCACACAGGCATCCGCGCTCGGGAGTGTGCACGTCAGCGCCTCTTCCAGATGATGCTGAGCGGCCTCCTCCTCGCCATTGACCATGTAAAACGTCGCCAGGTTCGCCAAGCCGAACGGATTGGGAAAGGGCGCGGCTTTCAGACTCTCGGCTTGCGTACGGATCGCCTCGTCGAGCCGTCCGGTAGCGAACAGACAGATCGCCAAATTGTTGGCCGCTGTATAGACGAAGGGCGCGGCCGCACTGGACTGACGAAACAGCGGGATAGCCTGCTCAACATTTCCCCCAGCCATCAGACGTAACCCTCTATCACACAAACGACGCCCTTCCGCCATGTCTCCGACGGGCACCCCCTCGGGAATATCCTCGTCCCTGTTATCTGGCGAGGCAGGCAAAAAGAACGACGGCCCTTTGGCCGCTTCACGTTCGAGCCTTTTCTGATAGCAACAGAATTTATACTTCTTTCCGCTGCCACACGGACAGGGGTTATACGGGTCTATTCTGGTCGTCTCGCTCATGCCCATCATCTTCTCAAACCGATCCGCCGATGGCAATCGTCTTCCCTCTGTCTTTCGATGAACGCTACCGCACGGCGGCACGCACCCGGTGACCGGCAAGCGGCCGGCTACATCCCCCAGTAAAGCACCAGCCACAATGCGGGGGCGGAGAGCAGCGTGCTGAGCAGAATCACATTGCCGGCGAATTCAGGGTCGCCGTGCAGTTGCCGGGCATAAATGTAGGCCGAAGAGGCCGTCGGGCACGCGAGGAAGATCAG
>JAGNIJ010000079.1 GCA_018001225.1 Kiritimatiellia bacterium
CCTGGTTTTGCGCGCTCGATGCGCGTGATGTTCAAAAAATGTGTTCCCGCATTCGGAATCGGGAAGAGGATTGACCAAACCTCCGGAGGGTCTGTCATGAAGTGGCTCGTGCTCGGCGGCGGCGGAACGGTGGGTATCGCACTCCTGTACCTACTGAAGAAAATCGGCTGGACTGCGTGTGTGGTGGATCCCGAGAAACCCGCGCATTACGCGACGCACGAGAAGCGGTTGAAGGGAACCCTCCTCGAGTGGGTCGAGGAAGCGTACACCTTCGAGAAACTGGACGCCCGGTTGACGGCGGATTCGTTCGACGCCGTGATTGATCTGGCGCCCTCGCTCGACAAGCCGGAGGTCCTCGCCCTCTGCGACCGGCATGGCGTGTCCCTCGTGAACGCCACGATCGCGGCGTTCGGCAAGAGCGTGCCGGCCGCGGCACGGGGCTTCCTCACCCGGCGTCCCTCGCTGAGCGGCAGGCCGCACATTGTCGCAGCGGGCATGAACCCCGGAGCCATCAACGCCCTCGCGGAGGAAATCATCCAAGCGAACCAGGAGCGGCCGACGGCGATCATCTACTGGGAATATGACGACACGACCCCCCACCACGGTTCCTTCAACGAACCCTGTATCACCTGGTGCCCCTGCGAGTCTGCGCAGGAGATCGACGACGACCCGGCTTTCGAGGTCGTGAAGAAGGACAAAATCCTGCTCCGCTCGACGCCGCTGGAGTGGGAAGCGCAGGATTACCGGACGTGCGGCGTGCCCCTGGACCAGCTCCGTGTGCCGTCCGAGGGCGACGCGCTGTTGATCGGCCACGAGGAATGCGTCTACATGGGATGGAGGCACGACACCGCGTGCAAGTTCGTCTACGGGTTCCATCCGGAGAACATGACGCTCATGCGCAAGGCCAGCGGCAACCTGAAGGTCAACCTTCTGCGGCAGGCGAAGGACACCCCTCTGCGCGGCGGGGACTTCGTCGGCGTGTCGTGCCGTTTCGACGGACACTGGCGGGGGGCCTACTGCCACCTCGACAACACGTCGGCCACCCCGCTGGACACCAACTCGACCAGCATTCTCGTGGCTTCCGGGATCGCCGCGGCGATGATCGTTTTGAAGAACAACCACATCACGCCCGGCGTCCACTTGACGCACGAGCTGGAGAATTATGTTTCGTCGTTCCGCTCGCTGATCCCGGTGCACAACTACGAGATGCCGGCCGAGGCGCTGGAGGAAGCGCTGCCCTGACCGCGCGTCACGCGTGATCGAAGTCGTCGAACGAGGTCATGTCACTGACCACCCTGGAGCCCTGCAGGGTCGGGAAGTAGCTCCCCCGAAGCATGTCGTGCTTCAGCATGAACACGTCGAGCTGCCGACCCTTGGTCGGACAGTACAGCATCAGGAGCCCGCCGCCGCCCGCGCCGATGATCTTGTCGCCGAGAACGCCGAAGTCCTTGCGGACCTTTTCGTAGAGCTGGTCGAGCATGGACAGGCTGATGACGGCGGACATCTTGCGCTTGAATCAATCACCGCAGTTCGATCGGTTGCGTAACCGGTAAGGAAACGATGGGGCGGCCGGCGCGATGGCTTGCAGTACGGTGTCATTCCGGCTCCAAACGGATCCCGGAAATGGCTTTCTTGCAGAATGTCACGCGTCCGGCCCGCCTTTATCCCGAGCGCGCAAGCGCATCGGGACTACCGCCAGAGGCACTTTGTCGGACCGACCTGACGTCGGCCACGGCTTTGTAGATGAGCATGCGGAGGGAGGGGTCGAACGCCCGTCACGCACATCCGCCGCCCCGCTTCCCCACCGGTAACGCCTCCCGATCCATCCGGTCGGATGCACAAAACCGCAACCCCCGCGGAGTCGCACCCGTCTGCCCTAATCACTTTCTTTCACTTTCCCCTTGCACCGGAGAAGGCACTCTGCAGGCGCTGGTTCGACATCCTTCTCTGTTGACTGCTCCAGACTACTGAAGTATATATCATGGTAGATACTATATGGAGGACACGATGAAGACTGCTTCGTTATTCACAAATGGCGGAAGCCAAGCTGTCAGGCTGCCCAAGGAATGCCGATTCAGGGGAAGAGAAGTGTACGTGCGCAAGTTTGAGGATGTCGTGATCCTCTTCCCCAAGCGCAATCCTTGGTCGCCCTTGGTGAACAGCCTCAAGAAGTTCTCGGCGGACTTCATGTCCGACCGTGCGCAACCCGCCCATGACGAGCGGGAGGCCATCTGATGCGGTTCATGTTGGACACCAGCGTGTGCATTGATCTTATCCGCCGAAGAACGGCCACCATACTCAGGAACCTGGAGCGAACGAGGCCCGAGGATGTGTGCGTGTCCGTCATCACGTTGAGCGAGTTGGAGCATGGTGTGGCCAAGAGCGCTGCACCGGAGAGAAACCGCTTGGCTCTGGCGGAGTTCATGGCCCCGATCACGGTCCTTCCCTACAACGACACAGTGGCGCCGGTGTACGGTCGAATTCGCGCGCACTTGGATGCCAAGGGTATAGGGATTGGATCTCTCGATATGTTGATGGCCGCCCATGCCCTTTCGGCAGGGCTCACGCTCGTGACGAACAATGAACGTGAATTCCAACGCGTGCCCGATCTGCGCGTGGTCAACTGGACAAAGTAGTCTCATCCGCTTCTGTCGAACGCCGAGGGTCAGCGAATTTGCGAGCCGTCCGCGGGTCGCCAGTCCGCAGGAGCCCCTGGTTGAACGAAGCCGCTTCGCGGCAGTCTGCCGAATGCTCTCGCTCGTCGCATTCCGTGTGTCTGGGCCGCATCCTACGCCTCAACCGGACCGGCGTTCAAGCCCGGCGTTGTGCGGGGCGGCCGGTCCGAGGCATCGGAGGCATCATGAGCGAGACGGCATCTGGCGGTTCGGCGACGGCAGGCAGTGGACGGCAGGCGCGGCAGGGCGAGGCAGACCCCCGCCGCCGTATGATCGAGGAGATGCAACTGCGGCGGCTGTCGGACCGGACCGTCGAGTTGTATGTCCGATCGGTCGGGCCGCTGGGCGGCGGGGGCTGGATGGCGC
>JAGNIJ010000080.1 GCA_018001225.1 Kiritimatiellia bacterium
CAGCAGCGAGCGGCGCGAGGGGCCAGCCGCCACGACCGGTCGGCGCCGCGACGCTATTCCATCACCGTGGCGGCAGTGCGGCGCTTGCATCGTGGCGTGTGATTTCCGCTAGCGGGAGATGGTTGGATCGTTGACCGGACGGGCATTCAAGCGGCAGGTACAGAGTAGTTGGGCGCCTGGGTTGAGGCGTGACGAGCGGGTTTTCGCGCCGCTCGCTGCCGCTCGCGGTACCTCCATGTTGCCAATTGATGGATCGTGCCATGGGCAGGGGAGCGGTGAATGGGTGAATCGGTGAATTGGCATCCGTGCTCGTAATCGTGCTCGTAATTCGTAATCGTAATCGTGCCTCGACTCGAAATGCTCACCACAAAGTCACAAAGGACACGCAGCATTCATTGATCAACTAACAACTGATTCTGAACCTGGAAACTGGGAACTTGTGAACATTCCGACGTTCTAACTTTCAAACAGCCCGATTACGATCACGAGCACGGATCCAGTACCCAGGTCACAGCACCCAGGTCCCAGGTCCGAATTCCGATGTCCGCGTTACGGGAACCAGCCTCGAGTCTCGAGCATCGAGCCTCGATGACGAGCACGAATCACGATTACGATCATGATTACGAATTACGAGCACGATTTCGAGCACGAAGAGATCGCAACTCCCATTCTCCTATCTCCTATCTCCTCACTATTCACTGTTCACTGTTCACCGTTCACCGTTCACTTCCCACAGCCTGCCGACCGCCGGCTGCCGACGATTAAATCCTGTCGCCACCGCAACCGATTTGTGGTAGTTATGGGCTGGAATCCTGCCCGGAGGTCATCCCGTGAGACACCCATCATCGATCGTCAGCCTGGGACTGCAAGCAGTCACCATTGCCGCCGCCCTGGGCGCCCTCGCGCTCGCCGTGCACGCACAGGGGACGGACCCGGCGGCCATGGCCAGCCAGTACGCGGCCAGCGCCAAGAAAAATGCCGAGCTGACACGGCACTACACCTGGCAGATGCGCGTGGCGTTCTCCCTGAAGGGCGAGCCCAAGCCGGCCACGCTGTACCAGATGCGGTTCGACGCCGACGGCAAGCTGCAGAAGACGCGGCTCACCGCGCCGCCCGAGGAGAAGAAGGCACACGGCATCCGCGGCCGGATCAAGGAGAAGAAGATCGAGGAGTTCAAGGATTGGGCGGACACGCTGTCCGATCTGGTCAAGGAATACATGGCGCCCACGCCGGGCACCATGATGGACTTCTACGCGAAGGCCGCCTACAGCCACGCCGCAGACGGCACGGTCCAGGTCACGGCCGGCGGCTTCATCCAACCGAAGGACACGGTGACCTTCTGGCTCGATCCGGCGACCAAGGGCACGCGCCGGTTCGCCTTCCAGACGGTTCTGGACGAGGACGCCGTCAGCGGCCAGCTCGATTTCGGCCAGGTGCCGGGCGGGCCGCAGTATGCCGCCCGGGTCATCGTGAACGTGCCGGGCAAGGACGTGTCGGCCACGATCGAGAACTTCAACTACCAGCGGCAGTGACCGCGGAGGGCGCATCATGAAACGGATCCTGCTGGCCGCGGCTGTCCTCGTCGGGTTGGCCGCCGCGACCGTCTGCGTGCCGGGGGCCCAGCCGGCCCCGTGGCCGAGAGTCAAGACGCTGCCCGACGGCACCCGGATCACCGCCTACCAGCCGCAGGTGGACAACTGGGGCTTCTACGTCCGGCTGGACTTCCGCCTGGCGGTGGAGATCCTGGAGCCGGGCGCCGCCCGCCCCGTGCCGGCGGCGCTGCAGCTCACCGGCGAGACCACCACCGACCTGTCCACCCGGACGGTGGTGCTGTACAACCTGAAAATCCTCAAGGCGAATTTCCCCGCCGCCGACGACGCCACCGCCCAGCGACTGACCGCGCTGCTCGCGCGCGTCGTGCCCGCCGCGCCGATGAAGCTGTCCGTGGACGCGATCCTGGCCCACGTCACCACCCCGGGCGGCGGGGCGGCCCCGCCGTCCGGCCAACCCGCGGCGCCCGCGGCCGCCGCACCGGCCCAGCCGGCGCCGCCCGTCATCCTGCACAGCCAGACGCCGGCGGTGCTGGTGATCTATGACGGCGAGCCGAAGTTCGCCCCCATCGAGGGCACCGGCCTCCGCTTCGCCGTCAACACGAACTGGGACGTGTTCCAGGAAAACGACCAGCCGACGACCTACCTGCTCAACGGCGAGAGCTGGCTGCAGGCCCCGGCGCCCACCGGTCCGTGGGCGCCGGTGACGAAGCTCCCCCGGAGCTTCTGGAGCCTGCCCGCGGAGGACAACTGGGCCGAGGTGCGAAAGCACCTCCCCGGCAAGACGATCACCAAAGGCACAATGCCCACGGTGTTCGTCAGCGTCCAGCCGGCGGAGCTGATCCTGCTGGACGGCGCGCCGAAGTTCAAGGCCGTCACCGGAACGAAGCTGGCCTGGGTGGCCAACACCGACAGCGACCTGTTCCGGCACGAGCCGGACGGGACGCTCTACTACCTGGTGTCCGGACGCTGGTTCCGCGCGTCGTCGCTGGACGGGCCCTGGACGTACGCGAGCGACGCCCTGCCCGCCGATTTCGCGAAGATCCCGCCGGACCACCCCAGGGCCGCCGTCCGCGCGTCGGTGCCCGGCACTCCCGAGGCGCAGGAGGCGGTCATGCTGGCCCAGGCGCCCCACAAGGCCGAGGTCCAGCGCGGCGCCGTCACCGTCGACGTGAAGTACTCCGGCGATCCCCAGTTCCAGACGGTGGAGGGCACGGTGGTGGCGTACGCCGTCAACACCCCGAACGACGTGCTCCGGGTGAACGACGCGTACTACTGCTGCTACCAGGCGGTCTGGTTCGTCGCCCCCTCCCCCACCGGTCCCTGGACGGTGGCGGACACCATCCCGGCCGTGATCTACACCATCCCCCCGAGCTGTCCCAAGTACAACGTCACC
>JAGNIJ010000081.1 GCA_018001225.1 Kiritimatiellia bacterium
CGTTGTAATATGACGTGTCGCTGAGCGCGAACCCGAAAATTCCTTCAAAGGACAAGATGGGATTCTGGCCGAGAAGAGCGTTGGGGGGACAGACGGGCGATTCTTCTCCTTCTCCTTCTCCTTCTCCTTCTCCCTCCGCTCCGGTGAGCGAAAGGCAGAAGGCGCAGTCATGCGCAATCTCTGACGGAGGGTTGCCACCCGTCACGGCATAAGAAACACCATCCCCGTGAGCGGACGAAATCCAAGCGAAGACGCACGTTGACGCGCTGTCGTCTGGGCTTCGGACGCTGATCCATCCCGAATCCAGTTCGCACGGCACGCTGAGGTCAACGTCATACCGGCAGATCTCGAACTGGTAGGTCGGCGGACTGGCGGATTCATCAACATACCGTCCCGTGCCAGTCTTGGCAGGTCTACCATTACAGTACTAATCCCCTTGAATATCAATGATTTACATGCGCACGAAAGCGCAATGGATCATGAATGGATCACTTGTCAGAAAGCCCCTCCCCTTCCCGCGTGGATTCTTGTATATAGGAAAGTGCGCCTAAAAACACTAATAACCCCCGAGGCCGCCACCCTGGCCGGGAAGGAAACCGGCGTAACCACGTCAGGCTCGACCGGCGCACGGCGGGCGGGATATTGTTTGCCGTCAGCGCCGAGAATTTCTTCGCAGGTGTAGGAATCCGACAACTGACGCATTCTGCAAACCGTGTCGAAATGCACGCCGCACGTCGGCTCTTCTTGCCATCTATCACCTCTGCAAACTCCGGCTCCGGCAACGCCGCCAACTGCTGTGCGCGGGAAGATTCGTTCAAGGTAAGCCCCAGGTCGGGAAGTGAAGGAGAAAATATACCACTGTGTGATATTTTTTCTCTGGCCTTCCCCGCGTCTGCCGCTGACCCGCCGCAGCCAATTGTTGTGCGCGGGAAGATTCGTCGCGTGTAAGCCCAATCTCAGTAAGCGACGGGATAACTGTCGATACGTGTGACATTTTATTCTCTGGCCTTCCCCGCGTGGCGCTACAGCGTCTGGAATCGCATCGTAGGCCTTGCCCGACGCGCTACAAACGCCGCTCTGCCGGGGGGCAAGGGGGCGACACGCCAGCGCGGAGATACTGATCCTACACCTTCGAAAAATTTCTGGCCGGCCCGTTTCCCGAGACGGCCATGGCGCACTCAGTACACGAGGACCAACCAGGTTGCCGCTTCCAGTGCTGCAATCGCTTTCTCGGGCGTCTCGGCAGGACTTGGCCGAACTTGCTTCACTGCGGCGGCGAGTGCTGGCACGGTCTCAACAAGCGGCAGCAAATACGAACTCTTGACGGCGCAGTTCACGTCTTGCGGTAACGTTCCCGTAACGGCGAGTGAAGCGAATTGGTCCAGTTCGCCCACGACAACGCCAATGACGTTGCCCGCCATGTCGATAAGCGCGCCGCCGGAATTGCCGGGCTGAACCTGCGCGTTGATCTGGAAGAAGCGCGGGTCATTCTGAACGCCGGAGAGTGAATTCACGTGGCCTCGCGTAACCTCTGGCGCGTATCCCTGCAATGCCACGTTAGGAAAACCAACGGTGCACACCTCCATGCCCAGCTAAACCCCGGCGCTCCGAACAACCTGAACCGCCGGGAATGTTCCTTCAGCCTTCAGTATGGCGAGGTCATTCGCGGAGTCCTGAGCAACCACAACTGTGGACAACTGCTTGCCGTCGCGCATCGAGTATGGCTGCGCAGCCACGAAAACTGCATCATCACCGGACCCACCGGCGCGGGCAAAAGCTACCTCGCCTGCGCCTTCGGCAACCAGGCCTGCCGCCGGGGATTCTCCGTGTGCTACTTCCGCGCCCAGAGGTTCTTCCAACAGCTGGCCGTGGCCCGCGGCTCCGGCCGCTACGAACCCCTACCGCGCAGCCTGCTGCGCACCGACCTCATCATCATCGACGACTGGGGAACGGCCCTCCTGGCGGACGAAGAACGAAGAGACCTCTTCGAGGTCATCGAAGACCGGTACGACCGGCGCTCCACCCTCATCGCCGCCCAAGTACCCATCGAACACTGGCACGACACCATTGGCGACCCCACCCTGGCCGACGCCATTCTGGACAGACTCATTCACAACGCCCACACCATCACGCTCAAGGGAGATTCCATGCGAAAAAGAAACGCCACTTGACTTCCCCGACCTCATCCGGATACAAACACAAACGACAGTTGAAGCTCCCGCGTCGCTACGCTCCGATTCGCCCGGAACAAGCCGGCGCATTCCTTCGGAACAAGAGGACGGAATCCTTCGGAATCATACGGCGCCTTCCTTCGGAACAACACGGCGCGATCGTCGGAATATGCACTGTGGAACAACCAGTACGGCATCAGCATCGTGATCCCGGACGAGCCCTGGGTCGATCCGGGGCTGCCTGCGACGCTGCTGTGCGACTGCTCGGAGGGGGGTAACCGCATGGGTCGCAAGGAGAGGAACGCGGACTACCGCCGCCGGTACTCGGAGCGGGCGTTCTGGCGCAAGCTGTCGGGCCTGCCGCGCACGGCGGGCATGGCGGCGGTCGAGCGGGCGGTGACGCTGTACGTCGTCCTGACGGACCGCGACACGCCGCTGTGGGCGCGCGCGCTCGTTATCGCCGCGCTCGGGTACTTCATCTATCCGCTGGACGCGGTGCCGGACGCCGTGCCCCTCGCGGGGCTCGCGGACGCCGTGGCCATGATGGGCGCGGATCCCTATGACTTCCGCAGCGGATTCAACGGAGGCATTTCGTTCTGTGAAGATACCCGTCCCGAGGCCTATCCCCGCGCCGTGGATTCAAGGGCTAAGTGCAAGGGTTCTTTTTTTGCGGTCGATTTCGAAGACTTCATTGGGCGTACGGTATCCGAGGGTCTTTCTTGGCCGGTCATTAATCTCTTGGACGATACTGTCGAGT
>JAGNIJ010000082.1 GCA_018001225.1 Kiritimatiellia bacterium
GCTTGTCGGCGGGATCGCTGAGCACGCTGCCGTCCGGACGGAAAAAGAGCGTCATGTCGCTGTAGGTGACGGGGGTTGAGGCGCTCAGGTCGTTTTCACGCACATAGGCGAGCCGCACATGGCCGGTGAGGCGTTGGAAAGGCGTGGCGGGCGTGATGGAGAGGACGTTCTCCTGAATGTCTGCGAGGTCTTCTTCCGGGGCGAGCACGCTGTTCAGCGCCGCTTCGACCGAGGTCGTGTCGTTGGTCGGTTGGCACAGGAAGGCCTGGAAGCCTGTGACGACGCGGGTTTGGTTGGTCGTTTCGCTGCCGTAGCTGAAGGCGACATAGGCGTTGCGGGTAACGGCGAGTGTGCGGGCCTGCTGGAGCCCGACCTCCACGATGCGGGTGGCGCCGGTGAGGGCGTGCGCCGTACCCCACGAGCCGTAGGCGCCGACGAGGATCGCCAGCCCGATGCCGATGACGGTCAGCACGGCCAGAAGCTCGAAGAGCGTGAAGGCCTTATTGCGGCCACGGAGTGGCCGCAATGGAGAGAGTAAAAAGGAGAAACTTTTAACGCAGAGACGCGGAGGCACAGAGGCGCTGAGGAAGCAGGGGGTAATCTCCGCGTCTTTGCGTCTTTGCGTCTTTGCGTTAAGAAAAAGCGCCATCATGGCGTCACCCCCGCGCTGTAAATGTAGGTGATGCCGCGGTCGGCTTCAGGGCCGACGGAAAAGGCGAACGCAACCGTGTTGGAGACCGGCTTGTTATAAATCACGGTGCCGTCGCGCTTGACCTTGACGGTGAAAACGGAACGGGGATGCAGTCCCATGACGAGCCGGTAGGGACGCCCCCATGGATCGGCGTAATCCACGCGTTCGAAATCAGTTTCATGGGCGAGCTGCAGGAACGGGATGCCCTTGGGGTTCAACGGGTTCAGGGGCCGGTCCGAACCGGACGCGGGGCCGACGGTGCAGAAGGCCTTGTAGACGGCGTTGTCGTTGATTTTGAGAATGTTAGGATCAGGGTCTTCAGATTCCACTTCAATGTCGTTCGTGAAGTCCTTCGGGCCGCAGACGATCAGGTTCAGCATGTCATCTTTCTTTTCGATATCGGGGTTGAGCCGAACCGTGAGATCGTCGTTGCACTCGAGCTGTCCGGGCCAGAAACCGTATTCGGTTTTGTAGCGGATGGCGGCCTGGGCGAGCGCCGTGGCTTCGGCGGCGGCCTGGCGGCGCAGCGCGGCGGCGCGTACGGTCTTGATCGTGGGCAGGATGATGGCCAGGAGCACGGAGAGCACGCCGATCACCATGACGAGCTCGAGGACGGTGAAGGCCGCGGGGGAAGGAGGAAGGAGGAAGGAGGAGGGAGGAGGGGAGAATGTCGAACGCCGAACGCCGAACGCTGAACGCCGAACAACGAACGCCGAACGCCGAACGGCAGGGGCGGCAGAGTCGGGAGCGCGGGCGTCCCCGCCCGCAACAGCGTTTGGTTCACAAGAGTTCGCGCCCATCCCACGGGAATCCAACCACGCGCCTGACTTGCAACACGCCACGCATCTTGCGGGCGAGGACGAGGATGCCCGCGCTCCCGGCTTTGCCCCTTCAGGTGCGGGCATGCGGTGTGCGGCACGATTATGGAGAGTAAAACGCATGATGGTCTACTTGACGCTGAAGGAATCCCAACTGCCGAAGACCTCTTCCTCAAGCCGTTCGGGGTTTCCGGAGGAGTCGGTTTTGCGCGTGCCGGGAATGAGGGTCCAGACGGCCACGTTGGCGATGATGTTGGTGTTGAAGCCGGGTGCCTCGTTGTCGCGGATCTCGATCTGGCGGTCGCCGTTGGTGTCGAAGAGCACCTTGTAGGCGCGGGTGGTGTCGGTCGGATTGGGTTTGTTCGATTTGAACGGGTTCACCGGGGCGCGTGTGGCCGGAGAGTAGCGCGCGAATTCGATGAAGGGGATCATCTCCGGGTTGAAGGCCGCGATGTCATCTGCGGAAACGCCCGGGATCTGGTTGCCCTGCAGCAGCGCCGCGATGCCCTCGTCGATGATGAAGCCGCGGTCGTCGCCGGAAGGGAGCGGCTTTGCGGCGCGCGTGTCGTCCGGCCATGCGTGGTAGTGCGCGTGGTACTGTTTGAAGGCGGACTCGATGTTCTTGAGTTCGGTGTAGGTGATGGTGCGGCGGCTGAACTTCTGCGCGCGTTCGAGCGCACCGTAGAGCAGCGCCAGCAGCGAGCTGATGATCGCGATGACGATGATCATCTCGATGAGGGTGAAGGCCTGATTGCGACCACGGAGTGGTCGCAATGGAGAGAGTAAAAGGGATCTCCATATACCGAGCGTCGAGTGTCGAGCGTCGAGTGTCATTGTCATGGTGTCACCGTTCAAAGTAGATGTCGTCAAGGGCGGGGTCGAGAGCACTCACAGCGGAGCCAGAGGGGACCCGCTGGTTGCCGATCAGGGTGCGGCGGTTCGGCCCGCAGGAGAAGAGTTCGTAGGACTGGGCGTTGTCGGAAGGCAGGTAGATGTAGGGCGTGCCCCAGGGATCAACCGTGCTGACGGCTGTGGTAAGGAACGAGCGGAAGGTGATGTTGGTGGTTGTGCTCCCGGAGAGCGGCATGATGATCTCACACTGGTTGGTCAGGATGGTGAGCGGGTAACGCGAGGGGGTCGTCAAGTCGACGGAATCGAGCGAATCGAGTGAATCGACGGAATCGAGGTCGGTGTCGATACGCGCGTGGGGGTATTCGCCGAACTGGAGGTGCCAGCGGTTCAGCGACTCGTGCCATTCTCCGAGTTCGGCCTGCGCACGGCGGATCTTGACGGCGGCGTCCACATGCCTGGCGAGGCCGAGCACCAGAG
>JAGNIJ010000083.1 GCA_018001225.1 Kiritimatiellia bacterium
TCCTTTCTGTAACCTAGTATATATACTAGGTCCTGAATACCAAGAGAAAAAAGCTCGTTCTCTTCAGGCCATGTCGCGGACTAGTAAAGGGCCAAACACGAGCGGGCGTCGCAAGCGACGCCCCTACGGCTCCCTGCATCACGAAGGGATTGCATTTCCGCGTGGCTTTTGCAGGCGCTGTCGGGTATCACCGGCGCATGAAACCACGCGCATGGTGGGGCGCCGTTCTAGTGCCGGTCCTCGCGGCCTCCACCGCGCTGGCGCGGCCGGCGGCGGTGGACCTGGGCCGGTGGCAGACGCCGGTCCGCGACCAGGGCGGCCGCGGGAACTGCTTCATCCACGGCACCGTCGCGGCCATGGAGGCGGCTTACAAGCGGGCGGGCTACGGCGACCGCGATCTCTCGGAACTCTTCTCCGACTACATGGGCCAGGTCTTCTTCCTGGAAACCGTTCAGATGAACGGGCACTGGTATACCTCCACGATGCGCGTGCCCGCCGCGACGGAGCGCGAGACGAGCATCCAGTCGGACCACGCCATGACCGTCGAGTCCGCCTCGCCCTGCATGGCCCTGGCCATCCCCGAGGATAAGTACATGCCGTATCGCTGCCTGCCGGCCAATCTGGGCGAGCACACGGACAAGAACGATCCGTTCTGGGCCAACCAGTTCACGGTCAGCGCCTTCAACCTCGACCCGTCGAACCTGCCCTACTCGGCGCTCTCCGCGCCGCGCTACTACCGGATCCGCTCGATCGAGTGGCTGCCGAAGGACGACGCCCGCAACGCCGCCGCCCTCGAGGCGGTCCTGGACGGCGGCCACGAGGTGATCTGGGATTTCCGGATGGCCGGGGATATTTCCGCGAAGGTCTGGCGCTACAACGGCCCGGCCGGCGATGCGTACCCCCACCGGATGCTGATCATCGGGTACAACCGGACCGATCCGCGAAATCCCTACTTCCTGGTGAAAAACAGTTGGGCGGACGCCGGCGTGTTCGACCCGCGCGACCGCATCACGCGGATCGGCTACGACTACCTCCAGTACGGCGAGTGGGCCTCGTACATCAAGGAGATCGAGCCGCCGCGGCCGTGGCCCGAATTGCAGTTCATCGGCCGCTGGCGCCTCGAGATGGGCCCGCGCTCCGGCATTCTGGATCTCTACCACCTGCCGGGCATGATGCGGAAGGATTTCGAGCACAACCAGTTCAGGGACGAGCAGGGCCGGCCGCTGGAAGATCGCCGGCTCGGTACGTTCTACGCCAAGGGCGATCACCACGACGCGTACCGCGTCAACGGCGTCGTGCGCGGCCACGGCATCGAGCTGTACATTGATTTCAACAACCCGGCCGCCCGGTGGGACCTGCTGCAGGGCTGGAAGATCACCTTCACCCTGGACCCGCGTAACCCGCACCGGCTGGCCGGCCGCTACGACTCCCGCGACGGCCTGCGGGGCGAGGCCCGGGCGGAGCGCAACCGGGCGTCGATCTCGCCCCTGGCTTCACGCCCGCCGGAGGAGGAGTCGCAGGCGCTCCTGGCGCGGGAGGAGATGGAGAAGCGGAAGCGGTGGGACGCGGAAACCGTCGAGCGTGCCGAACTGGAGTTGAGGAAACAGGCGGAAGAGGCTCTCAAGATCGCCGAGAACGAGCGGTTGAAGAAGGAGGCGAACGCGCCGGGCGCCGATTCGCCGATCCTGCAAAAATGGCGCGAACTGGGCGGCGCGGAAGGCTTCCTGGGCGCCGCGCAGACGGAAGAGCAGGTCTGCCCGGATGGCCGCGGGCGCTACATCCATTTCGCCGCCGGCTCGATCTACTGGACGCCCGAGACGGGCGCCCATGCGATTTACGGGGCCATTCGCGACAAGTGGGCCGCCCTGGGCTGGGAGACCTGCGCGTTCCTCGGCTATCCCGGCACCGACGAAACGGGGACGCCGGACGGGATCGGCCGGTTCAACCATTTCGAGAAGGGCGGCTCGATCTACTGGACGCCGGACCGCGGCGCGTTCGAGATCCACGGCCCGATCCGCGACCGGTGGCAGGCCCTGGGCGGGGAGGCGGGGGCGCTGGGCTATCCCGTCTCCGACGTCGAGATGTCCGGGGACAAGGAAGGCCTGGTCGCGCGCTTCCAGCGCGGCGCGATCCGCTGGCATCCGGCGCGCGGCGTGACGGTGGAAACGGCCAAGTAACCGGCCCGCCGCTCAATGCATTATGGCATTCGCGCGCTGACCCGGTAGAACCGCGCGTCGAGGCTGTTGGTGACGTACAAGTTCTGCGTGCCGGCCGCGATGTTGGTAACCGCGCGTTCGAGGGTCCAGTCCGCGTTGGTCATCGTGTTTTTGTAGTAGACGCTGTACACGCGGCCCGTGACCGCGGAGATCGTCAGGGTGAACTGGTTGGCCCCCGCCTGCTTGTCCTCGTCCACGATCTCGAACATCGAGGTCCCGTTCGTCGGGTGGCTCCCGCCGACAAGCTCGTCGATGTTCGGGACGCCGTCGTTGTCATAATCGTCGTCCATGCCGCCGTTCGGGCCCTCGGGATCCAAGTCGTAGCCCGCCGCCCAGTCGGTGTAATAGGCGGGCGCGCCGCTGCCGTAGCCCGTCCACTGGATGTCGTCCAGCGTGATCTGGCCGCTGGTGGAGGACTTGTTCGTGAAGAGCAGCACGACGTCGCCGGAGATGTTGATCGAGGAACTGCTCCACGTCTGGGTGGTCCCGTCGCCGCCGGAGATCGTGCCGATCACGCTTCCGTTGACGAGGACGTCGCAGTTCAAGGCCGTGCTGTAGGCCTTGCGGTACTTGAGGGGCGGGCTGCCGACG
>JAGNIJ010000084.1 GCA_018001225.1 Kiritimatiellia bacterium
TATATTGCGACGTATTAGCCTCCCCTTAACAATTTAACCACCGGCAGCGCCAGGGGCTCGCTACCTCGGGCGTCCGGGAAAAGGCCAAGCCATGCAGGGCTGCATACCTGTGTGCTTGGCCTTTTTCCTTGTCGGCCGAAGCCACGCAGGGCGAAGGCTGATTTGCCGGTATGGGGCGGGGCGGCCCTGTCCGCCGTAGCCCCTTGGGGCAAAGGCGGAATGGCGCTGAACAAGAAACAGACCTGGCGGGACTACTACAACCCGATCCGCGGGCTCTCCATGGCCCGGCTCGTGGCGATGGAGGACAACGCCGAGCGTGGTCAGCACGCGGACCTCCAGTGGTTCTACTACCACATGGAGCGCTCGGACGTGACGATCATGTCCGCCGTCGCCCGCCGGCTGGCGTTCACCACGGCCCTCGACTGGGATATCCACACTGTCGGCACCGCGGACCCCGGCCTCGCCAAGGAGCAGGCCGAGTTCCTGCGCAACGCCTACGAGCGGATCGGGAACTTCAAGGAGGCGACGAGCTTCCTGGCCCACGGCCTGTTCCTTGGCTTCGCGCATCTCCACAAGGTCTACAGCCCGTTCAGCAGCATGGTCAGCTACTTCGAGCCCATCGAGCAGTGGTTCTGGATCAAGCAAGGCGGGATGTTCGGGGAGTGGCGGTTCAACCCGGAATCCCGTCCCCATGAGCCCACCGGTCAGGCCATAGACCGCAAGAACTTCTGCATTCTCGAAGCAGCGCCGGTCTTCCGGCCCATCAGCCGGCAGTTCTTCAGCAAGTCGCTCGCCGCCGCCGACTGGGACACGGCCCTCGAAACGAGCGCCAATCCCTCGATTTTCCTGATTGGCCCGCCGGGTACCACTCCGGAGAAGGAACTCGAATACAAGACCGTGGCCGAGCAGATCGTCTCCAACGGCCGGGGCTACCTGCCCAACGGCTCCGACGTGAAGACCGTGGACACCGCCCAAAGGTCCCGGATGCCGTTCCAGGAGCGGATCACCTATTGCGATCAGCAGATCGTCATGGCTGCCACCGGCGGATTACTCACCATGCTGACTGAATCGGGGAGCGGTACGCTGGCCGGCGGCGCACACAGTCGCGGCCTTCTGGAGTTGGCCCGCTCCGATGCCGCCCGGATCTCCGAGGTCTTCCAGCGCGACCTGGACGACCACTGGCTCAACGAGTTCTTCCCCGGCCAGCCGCACGCCGCCTATTTCCGGTTCGATGTGCCGGAAGACTACAACGTCCCGACCATGCTGGAAGCCGTCGCCAACCTGAACTGGGCCGGCTATCGCGTGGACAAGTCGCAGATCGAAGACAAAACCGGGCTGAAGCTGTTGGAAGCTCCTGCCCCTGGAGGATGAACCATGAGTGTGATCCTGATGAATCGCGCGGCCTTTGAACGCGCCCTGGCCAACGCCAGCGGGCCCATGACCGATGAGCAGCGTCGGGCCATGTTTGCGAGGCGCTCCAAAGGCTATGCCATCACGGCTGACCAGGCCCGCAGTAACGCCCGTCGCGCACAAGCCGCCGCGCTCGGGTCCAAGGTTGTCCTCACGGATGTAAGCCCCGTCGTCTCCGATGTCGGTCCGTACACCCCGCGATCCGGCGTCTTTACGGAAACCGTGCGTCAATCCCCGCAGTCTGTTCGCGTAACGCAGGGCAACATGGTCCCAGGCCAGGACATCGGTTCGCGCAATTCTTCGAAGTCCGGGGCGGAACTTGTTCGGGAGCGGAATCGTACCACGCTGCCGATCCCCAGCGCCCCGTCCACGCCGAAGCAGATCATCTCGGAGCAGCGCAAGTCAGAGTTGCAAGAGCTGTACCTCGCTGGCGGCATGTCAAAGGAACTGGGTGACGCATTGATCGCATCCGGAGTGATTACCCCGAAAACGGGGGGCGTTGTGGGCGCTCCTCGTGCTGGGAAGAAGGCCGCCGGCAGGGCGGGGGCTCCGGCTTCGAGAATCACTGCCGACGGTCGTCGAATCGCGCTGCCCGATCGGGGCCTGGGCCGCCCTGACTGGTATGTCTCCGGCGGCGGAGGTCTCGCGCCTGGTCTTTCCGGCAGCCCGAAGCGGAGCCGATAACATGAACGTCCTGCTCCCCAACCGCTTTGAAGTTCCGGCCGACGGCTGGTACCAGGTCTCCGCCCTGGGCGAGTTCAAGCACAACCCCACCGGCCTGGTGCAGATCCTCGATGCGGATAGCTGCCGCGCGATGATCGAGACCTTCCAGCGCGAGGCCGCGGCGCCGAACTTCCCCGGCATCCTCGTGGACTTCGACCACTTCAGCCTCGACCAGGACAAGCCCACCGAGGCCGCCGGCTGGATCGCGGCCCTTGAGCAGCGCCCGGACGGGCTCTGGGCACAGATTCGCTGGACGGACAAGGGCGAGGAGGCGATCCGGGGTGGGCGCTATCGCTTCATCTCGCCGGTCTTCCGGCAGGATGAATGCACGGACCTGGGCGAGAGCCGGGTCCGGCCGCTGCGGCTTGTCAACGCGGCGCTTACCAACGATCCGAACATTTCGGGCATGGTCCCGCTCTCAAACAAGAAACAAGAAAAGCCGGCCGCTGCCGCCGATGGCGTTGCACCCGAGCCGATGCTTATTCCCCTGGGGAGCCGGGACCGTGCCCTTTTCAATCGCGCCGTGGTCCTCGCCAACTGGCGGGGCGGCTACAAGACTGACGAGCAGCGCCGCGCGATGTTTGCCCGTATGCGAGGG
>JAGNIJ010000085.1 GCA_018001225.1 Kiritimatiellia bacterium
TGGTCATGGGCACGGCCAGACCGGGCAGGTCAAAGAACTTCCGGGTCCACGCCCGGCAGTTCTCGCGGTGGTCCCACAGCCAGTCGACAAACCCCCGGGCGGCCTCGAGCCGGTTGCCGCTGTAACAAGGCCAATACGTCATCTGCGTGTTCAGGTCGTGGTGGTAATCGCCCTTCCAGGGAGGCAGCCTGCCGTTGTCGGCCGTCCAGGGCCCCTGCAGGCTGACCGGCGGCGCGTCGGGCCGGGCCGCCGCTCCCAGCTTGTACGTATCGAGATACCATTGCCGCTCGATGCGCGCATGCGGCACCCGCAGCCACGTGCGGTCCCAATACGCGCGCCACCAGGCCAGATGCGCCTGACGCAAGGCGTCCAGCCCGCCGTCCAGGGCCGTTTCCACCCGCGCCTTTCCGATGGCCATCGGCTCGCCGCCCTCAACACTCGAAGCGACCGTCCAGATCACCGTGGTCTTGCCCGCCCCTTCGTCGAAACGCCAGCCCACGTACACCGCGAAACGGAATCCGCCCCAGCCTTCCTGCTCATACGCGGCAAACCGGTCGCCGGCGCTCTCCCGCGGCGCGCCGTAGCCCAGCTGGGCCAGTTCGCCCGCCTCGATGCCGATCTCCGATTGGATGTGCTCCTTCCCGCCAAACAAGGGCGCCACGAGCACCGGTGTGACCGGCGCGCCCGCTTCGATTTCCAGCACCCCGAGCGGCGCCGTGGCATGAACCCAGGCCGTCACGCGCGCGCCATTGCCGAACGAGACGTGTCCCGTGGCGGCCGCGAGATCGAGCCCCGTGCTTCCGAACGCCGCTCCGTCAAACGCCAGAGTCAGACGCCCCGCGGGGATTTTGGTCGGCGCGGGCCGGTGGTAGGGCAGTTCATACAGCTTCGCGAGCTCGTCGTAGCGGCCGGCCCGCTCCCATTCCCGCATCACGGCGTACGAGTAGTCCGCCGACGCAAATTCCGGCACCGGCCGCAGGTCCCACAGATCAGTGCGATCCAGCGAGATGTTCAACGGCGCGCCGTCGCCCCAGACCAGCGCGCCCATGATCCCGTTGCCGAGCGGCAGGGCCTCGTCCCACGTCATCGCGGGCGTGTCGAACGCCAGCCCATGCTCCAGATACGGCGGATGCGCCAGTGTTTCCGGCGCCGCACACAACGTCATCAGCGCGACCAGGGTTGTCATAGCGGATCCCTTCGCCCAAACGGGACCTTCCGGCCCCTATGCGTCATCAGGATGTTGAGCATAGCACTGTCGCCCACCCCCGCCAAACCGGGATGCGTATACGGAAAACGCCGTACTCCAGGGAAGGCTATGCGCTTCGTGCCTCCGGTGCGCCGCATGCACCGGTTCGAGCGCATGGGACACGTTTTCGGGGGACGGGACATCGGCCCCTGTCCACCGGCGCCGTGCCGGAGTCGCGGACAGACCCGGATTCATTCGTCTTGAAAACGCTCTCCGGGCAAAACCAGGGGAAGGAGTTCCGACAACTCGATCGGATTCGCGATCGTGCCGGCTTGCCTGCCCCAGAAGAGGGCCCAGTCGTCGTGGGTCTCAAAATCCACGGGTTCCCCGGGCAGGCTCCAGAGCTGCGCCAGTGCGCGGCGGCTCACATGCCGGGTCCTCAGGTCTCCCGATTTCAGATTTTCGATCAGGGCTGGGGTTGCCTCTTTCGCCCCGAGAGCCCCGAGCGCGTCCGCGGCGGCGATGCGGACCGCCGGCACAGGGTCGGCAAGCCCGCGCGCTATCTGGTCCACGGCTTCGAAATCCCGGTTCGTTCCCAACAAGGCAATCGCCCTCGCGCGGACCCCGCCATCGACATGAGAGCAGCATTCCAGGAACAGAGGCCTGGCCCTGCGGGAATCCAGACGGGCGAGGACATCGAGGACGCCTGGAACAAACCGCGGCGACAACGCCGGCAGGCAGTGTTCGAAATACCGGAACAGATCCAATTCCCGGCCCTTCGCGATCAAGGCGTTACTGGCCCGCGCGCTGATTTCAGGATCCGTCGACTGCAGATTACGCATGAGTTTCATGATTTCCGCGCGTTGCTGGAGAGTCAGGCCCGTGTCCTCAAGATGCTTTGCATCGCGTTCGGCCCGCCGCGCCTGGATCGTCTCCAAATCGAGATGGCCCGTCTTGTCGTTCTTCACGATACCGGCCACTTCGTCCCGCCGAAGGGCGATGCTCCGGCCGGCAACCACGACGGTCAGTTCTCCTCCGGGAATTTCCTGGACCATTCCGTCAATTGTCACGCCGTTCTTCATGGTGACCGTGTCTGCGCCGATGGAACAGACAGGAACCAGCAGACCCACGGGGGCGGCGAGTACGAGTATGAGCATGCAACGGGGCAGTGCGTTCCGCATCCTGGGAATTCTCCTAATGCTCGTTCGTACGGTACACGAGCCGTGCAAATGTCACTTGAGTGGGATCCTCAATATTGAGGAAGCGCCGGACACGGCGGTCGTACAACAGCGTGAGGCCTACCGTGTTGCCTTCTCCCGGGATCA